>CAQNVT010000167.1 GCA_948844705.1 uncultured Dorea sp. | reverse complement strand
CATTTCATATCTTTCTGCTCGCCTCTGCCATAGAAGTCAATGGAGAAGTTCCGGATGCCCTTTTATTATGCATACTATATCCTTCTCTTAGTGCCGGTGATTATGCTGATCTGCATTCCGTTTGCAAAAATGGACAGCATGCAGGGTGAAGGCACGGAGGAGGAGACTGTTAAGCCGCTGTATACGAAAAATACGCTGCTGGCATATGCGGCTATCATCATTGCCTGCGCGGCGTACAGCGCCGTAGTTAATACGATCGGGCTGTACACCTCCAGCTTTGCGGAAAGTCTCGGAATATCCCAGTCAACATCGGCTTTTATGCTGACGGTCTATAATATCGGCTGTTTTGCGGGCTCTATTGTATTTGTAATTATATTGAAAAAGGCAAATGTTCAGAAGGTGCTTTTAGTAAATTGCATATGTGCGCTGACAGCAATCGAAACGGCACTTTTTATTAATAAAATACCTGTGTATTTTGCGGGATTATTCTTTGCAGGATTTTTCCTGGGAGTCTTATTCAGTGTAATCGTAACAATCGCGACAAGGATCGGCTATAAGCATATCAGTGTTGCAAGCTCGCTGGTTGCGACCGCGGGGGGAGCATCGGACATTCTGACTCCGATCGTCACAGGTTTTCTGGTTGGAAGATTAGGAGTAGGATTTTCTTTTCATTATGCGGCAATTATGATTATAATCAGCATTATAGCAGCAGCCGTGCTGAAGATGAGCACGGCGGAAAAGGAGAAAATATAATGGCAATACAGAGTAATGAGGTATTAACAGAGGATGGAAGGCAGTATCATATCCATTGTAAAAAAGGAGAGGTCGGCAGGTATGTGTTAGTTCCCGGGGATCCGTTCAGGACAGATGTGATCGCTCAGTATCTTGACGATCCGGTGCTCGTGGCTCACAACAGAGAGCATAAGACCTGGACGGGGACATTAAACGGCGAGAAGGTATCGGTTACAAGCACCGGTATGGGATGTCCGTCGGCGGCGATTGCACTGGAGGAGCTGATCCACTGCGGCGCGGATACCTTTATCCGTGTAGGGACCTGCGGGCGCGTATGCCCGGAGAGCTATGATGAGAGCCTGGAGGGAGTTATCATTACAGGAGCAGTCAGGGATGAAGGAACAACGGTTCATTACGTTCCGATCGAATACCCGGCAATTGCCGACCGTCATGTGACAGATGCGCTGGCAAAAGCATGCGAGGCGAAGGGATACCGGTTTGCAGAGGGGATCGCCCAGTCGAAGGATGCATTTTACGGGCAGCATGACCCGGAGCATATGCCGAACAGCGGAAGGCTGTACCAGAGATGGGAGGCATGGGAAAAAAGCGGCGTTATGGCATCGGAGATGGAAAAAGCGGCATTATTTATTATATCATCCATAAGAGGTGCCCGTGCCGGTGCGATTATGGCGTATGGCAGTATGAATGACCACACGATCGAGCTGGCATGCGATGCAATCAAATTATTAATTGAAAAAGACAGGAGATAGCTATGGCGGAAAAGAAAAAGATAATTATTGATACCGACTGCGGTTCTGATGACGCGATGGCCATTGCAATGGCGCTTAATGATCCGGTGTATGAGATTATTATGATCACCACGGTTTCCGGAAACGTGCCGATGCATCAGGCGACGGTCAATGCGCTGACGACCATAGAGAAGGCCGGCACCTATGAACCGCCGGTATATAAGGGATCTGCGGATATGTTGCTGCGTGAGATGACCTATGCATATGAAACTCATGGAAATGACGGAATGGGCGATATCGGGCTTGTGCCGGAGCGGCTTAAAGCAGCAGAAGGGCACGGTGTCCTGAAGATGCTGGACGCACTTCGTGAAAGCGAGGCAGGAGAGATCGATATTGTGGCATTGGGACCTCTTACGAATCTGGCGCTTGCAATCCGTCTGGATCATGAGGCTATGGAAAAAGCAGGAAGAATCATCATTATGGGAAGCGCAGGCCTTGGAGACGGGAATGTGACTCCCCTTGCGGAGTTTAATGTCTGGCAGGACGCGGAAGCGGCGAAAATCGTAACGGAAGCGGGGCTTGACCATGTCGTATTCGTCGGATGGGATGCATGTCTCGGAGACAGTATGCTGAATCCGCAGGAGATCGAAAGGATCAGGAACAGCGGACCGCTCGGCAAATTTGCTATCGACTGCAACAGGAATCTACTGGAAATGAACAGGGAAAGATTCGGCGACGATTATCTGGATATGGCGGATCCGTCTGCGATGGCGGCGGCTCTGTATCCGGAATGTGTGGAATGCTGCGATAAGTATTATTGTGAAGTGGATATCTCAGGAGGCCCCTGCTACGGAGCATTGATCGTTGATGTGAATAATGTTACGGGCAAAGAGCCGAACGTGTATATTTGCAGTAAATTATATGCAGACAAGTACAAAAGTTATATATATAAAACATTAAGAGCAGAATAGAGAGGTGAATCCTATGAGTGAGCTTAAGGTAAAGTTTCTTATGGGTCCCGCGGATTGCAATGACAGAAATATCCCGTCGTACAGTGAGGAGTTTCTTGCGGGTCTAAGCAAGGCAATGGGAGAAAACGTGGTTTGTGCCGAAATGGATGAGGTGAAGGAGCAGGCGCTGCCGGTTTACTTCATCGCGTCCGGCGGAGCAGAGCCGGGATTCAGAGAGGCATATACGCAGACAAAGGAGCCGTATATTCTTCTTACCACACCGGGCTACAATTCTCTGGCGGCTTCCATGGAGATTATGGGATTTTTGCAGGAGCATGGGTTAAGAGGAGAAATCCTTCATGGATCCGTGGAAACGATCGCGAAGAGACTTAAGATTTTAAAAAGAGTTGCGGAAACCAGGGAAAGATTAAAGCATACACGCCTCGGATGCTTTGGGGCTCCGGGAGGGCTGATCGCCAGTGATGCAGATTTTGAAGAGCTGAAAAGGGTGAGCGGTATAGAACTTGTGCTATACGATCTTTCTGAATTGGTGGAGGAATACCGAAAAGGCGGCTATCCGGAGAATGCATATACGGACGGGCTTAAGAAAAAAGGCTATGATGTACAGGAGATCGAAAAGGCGCTGAATGTATACGGCGCACTGAAACGATTGATCTCCAAATATGATCTTCAGGGTGTTACGGTAAAATGCTTTGATCTTCTGGAGCTGATCCATACGACAGGCTGCCTTGCGCTGGCGATATTAAATGCGGAGGGAATTCCGGCCGCATGTGAGGGTGACCAGAAGAGCCTTGTCAGTATGGCGGTTCTCCAGACACTTACCGGTGAATCCGGATTTATGGCAAATCCAAGCTGCATGGATCCGGAAAAAGGAGAGATCATATTTGCCCACTGTACGCTTCCGATAGATATGCCGGACGAGTACAGTCTGACGACACATTTCGAATCGGGGATCGGCGTGGCAGTTGCCTGCGATCTGGCTCCGCAGAGCATGACCGTGTTCAAATGTGACGATACCTTAAAGAGATATTATGCCGGTCGTGCAGAGCTTTTGGAAACGATGCATAGGAGCGACCTCTGCCGTTCCCAGATGAGGCTTAAGCTTGAGGATGGGACGGGATATTTCTCGAGCCGTCCCATCAGTAATCATCACATTATCTGCAGGGGCGGAAGGACTGGATGCCAATAAAGTAAAGGAAGTGGCGGATAAGCTGTGGGACGACGTGTCGCTGATTAACGACGAGAAGGCCCTGGCAGTGATTGAGCATATAACCTATAAGGTTTTGGACGACGCCTACACCACGGATATCTTTACCGGCCCGGCTATCAAAGGCAGGCTTTCACGAT
>CAQNVT010000166.1 GCA_948844705.1 uncultured Dorea sp. | reverse complement strand
CCGGGTCATCTTTTTTTCAGGATCCCAGTAAGAATGGGACTCATATGCGTAAGTGATGCCGGAACGTTTGTCGTATTGCTTGATGATTGCCATTACATCCCTCCTTCGAAATGGTTATGAGTATATTATAACACATAACCATATTAAATGCAATAGGGAAATGCCAAAAAGTACTGAAAATTCAGTATTTTTTGGCATTTATATATCCCAATTTATATGGTTATGAAAATTCGGAAATATTAAAAAGTCCTAATCGGCTAAACCGTGAATTGTAACAATCGAGATTGTAGGAAACGGAAAGGTATGGTATTACAAATTATACAGCATGTAAACAGTACAATTCAATGGTACAAAATCAAAAGAAGGAGGAAATGAAAATGGGAATTATCAGTACTTTATTGACAGAGGTTTCTATTGTAGGCAAGGTTTGCCAGGGATTGTCCAGTGCATTTAACCTCTCTGCCTGCATTCGGAGGATGGGCTGACACAGGTGTATGAGCCGGACATGACAGTAGGAGGTGCAACATTCTATAAGAGCAATCAGGAGTCCCCGGACGGAAAATTCCGTGATTATGTTTTTAATCCAACGACAATGGATCTTTCCGTATGTCTTCCTGACATTGAAGGCAAGGGCGGCATGGAGATGATTGTAGTGCCCAAAAAGGCAAGAGATTTATCGCTGATGATAACGGAAAATGTCCCTCCGGATACGGAACTGATGATAGAACCTGTCTGTGGAACCGATACAGTGGATCATAAGGCAACGGTAAACGATACGGCGGTAAAGCTCTGCGTGAACCGCCTGCCCTTAGACAAAACGCCGGTGTCAATAGGCGGGGTAATACTGCGGGCCAGCGCCCCGGAGGGAAGACTGTATGTAGAGGCTGCAGATTCCGCGATCGGTTCGATTACATATTTCAGCGCATCCTCAGAGCGGGGGATTTCCGCGAATTAAGAGATATCATTTATCCTGCTTCGTCAGACCAGGAATTACATATCGGTATCAGCCGGGAATATGTGATTCCTTTTAAGGAAATGGGCTTTGATAAGAACGATATTGTCAGCAGCCGTCTGTATTTTACCATTGCTGCCGGTAACGCAATGAGAATGGAGGCACACAGAAAGCTGTGCTGCGAACCGCCGAAATGCTATACAGAGCATCTGAAAGCAACGAACAGGCGGATGTGAAGTGAGTATCAACATTCAGACAACCGCGGTTTCCATGGCATTTTGCCATGAAGGCGGAAGCGGTTCCTGACAGAGAAATATACTGGAGAAACAACGAGGATACGCCGCTGCCCTGGGGCTCCAGATAAACGGCGCAGGACAAATCAGCGGAACCCCGACGACTGTACAGCAGGTAACAGGATACCGGTACCCTCTCCCGGGCTCTACCCTTATTTTCCGATTGTGAGACTGCTTCTGATGTTTCCGGATGGAAAATTGGAAAGAGCAACAGGATTCCTGATCGGCTCCGACAAAGCAGTGACCGCCGGACATTGTATTTATAGCCATGGAGCTTTTGTGGAGGATATTGTTGCAATTGCGAAACCGGGAAGCGCCAATCATCATTATGGCGTTTGTACCGGATGGAGATATTCACCAATTATCCGATGTCGGAAAAGAGGGAAGATGATTGGGCGGTTTTACGGCTGGATATTCAATTGGGTGGTTATGCAAGAGTACTGCCAATCATTGACTGGTCCACTCTTCCGCCCTTGAATACGTATATCGGTGAAGTGTCCGGATATCCGGGTAAAGCGCAGAACGCGCTACATCCGTGATGTGGAGCGCATCCGGGCCGTTAACACATCCGCCCGGAAGAAAGTTTTTAAGCTACCAGTTCAGCACTTCGCCGGGGCAGAGCGGTGCACCGGTGCTGATTCAGGAAAATGGTTTATACTATGTGGCAGAAATTCATGTAAGCGGCAGCGACGCAGATAATTATGCACGGATCATCGATACAGAATTGTACTATGAATTGATAACTTATTGATAAATGGACAGAGAACGGAAGCTGTAACCGGCAATGTCATGAAGTTAAGCAAGACCGCTTTGAAAAGCGGTCTTGTTTTAATCTCACCCCACAACCTCCTCCACCAGCTCTCTCTTAAGATCCCCGATATCCTCCGTCAATATCTCAAGGGACTCTTCAAGCGCTCTTCTCTCCATAGCCTCCAGAAGCTTCTTATGTCTCTGGGTCTCCGTTGCATGCTCCCGGTTCCAGGATGTACTGAAATACTGTATCGCGCTTTGGTAGGAGAACTGCAGCGCCCTTTTTACCTCTGAATAGATCTTGTTATTTCCTCAGAAGCCGCACAGAAGCAGATGGAACTCGATATTGCTTGTCCAGTGCTTCACGATATTCTTCTCACTGTGCATCTTGTTCGCTTCGCTAATGCTCCCCACAGTATCCCGATCTTTTCATCCGTAAGATTCTGGAAGATTTCCGAAGCGCCGCTGTTTTCAGGATCGCCCTAAGCTCCACAATATCCGAAATCTCCCTGATCGTGATCGGTCGGATCTGATAGCCCATCCTGAGACGGCTCTCTAAAACCTCCTCCTTACACAGCTCAATGAGGGCTTCTCGGACCGGAGATTTGCTCACCCCGTATTTTGCTATCAACTCACGCTCGGTTATAATATCATTCTGATGGTATTTTCCTACCGTGATCTCATCCAGAATTTTTTCATAAACCTGATCCTTTAATTTCATAATCGTCTCCGCCATCGCTCCACCCTCACCCTATGTTTTTATCATAGTATACCAAATTCATCCAAAAAGGTAAAATCATTTGTTCCTCAAATAGCATGTCACCTCATGTCCCCCGCAGATATCGGACAGAGACGGCGCCTCCTCCCGGCATCTTTCCTCCGCATACTTACATGTCCAACACCGTATCTCTGTCCTGTCTGAAATGCTCTGTCATTGCAAGCCTGCTTCCGTCATATCCGTATGTCCTTTCATCGGACGGATTCCGCATGAGACTACGCCATGAAGAGTTCCTATCATAAACCGGTCCGCACGCATCCAGCAGCCTTTTCGTAAGCTCGATCTGCTTCTTCATAAATTCACTTTCCAGATCAAAGGAAGGCAGCTTCTTATAATCTCCTCCGCACGAGATTCCTTCACAATATGGAATCAGATTTTCATTCATGATTTTACAAATATCCGTATCCGTCTCTTTAACAAATTTAAGATGCGCCTCTACACCTGCGTCTCCCTCCCCGCATTCTTCCGAAAAATGAAGAGAAAAGCAGGAGGGAATCTCTCCCGGCTCCTTTCCGTTAATCGCGCGGATTGAAAAAGCCGCATATCTGAACATTCGGATATGCGGCTATATTTAAATAAAACACAAATATGCACTTAACACGGACTCATAACACCTTGATTGAAAAATCCTCATATATTCCAACAGGTACACTATCACCAAAAGCATATTCTTCTATAGTATTATACACAAAATTATAAACTGTGATTCTGTTCTTTTCAGGATCAACAATCCAATATTCCTTAACGCCCGCACTGCGATATTTAAATAGCTTTATCAGATAATCCATACGCTTACTGCCTGGTGAAGCTATTTCAATTATCCAATCAGGAGCACCGTTACACCCTTTATCATCTAATTTAGAAAGATCACAAATAACTGAGATATCAGGTTCTACATAGCTCATATCGTTTTCATTCAGGAATACTGCAAACGGTGCCAAATATACTTTACATTTTCCATTACTAGAATCAATATAATCCGCTATTTTCCTTGATAATGAAAATAATATATCTTGATGTTTCCTGCTCGGGGGCGCCATATCATAGATCTGACCGTCAATTAATTCCGCGCGCTGTCCTTCCGGCAGTGCATAAATATCTTCTATTGTATATGTTTCTTCGCTTCTGACTACATTCATTTATGAAACACCTCGTCTCACCAACTGCTATTCTGCTGCATCCTCATCATTTCCGGTATCCCCGGTGTCCTCGGAATTTCCGGTATCCTCTGCGCCCTCGGGATTTCCGGCGTCCCCGGTATCCTCTGCGCCCCCGGGGTTTTCGGCATCCTCTGCCCCTTCCGTTTCCTCTGCTCCTTCATCCCCGTCTTCCGGCTCCTTCACTTCCTCTGCCAGCACATCCGCAATGGAATTATCTCCCAGAAACGTATCTACGTTATACAGAAACAATACATCCGTAATACCGTAGCTCTGAATGATATTTTCCACACTGTCATAAAAATACCTGGGATCGACCATCACGATATTCTGATAATAGGGAAGCAAAAACTGTACCATGCAGTTTGCATAGGAATCCTTAAAAAGCAGCAGGTTCCTGCGTTCCTTCTGCGTGGTGCTTATATCCACCCTGGCATGGTTTCCTCCGAAGAACACGGTATACTTATCCTTATCATTCAGGCATTCACTCTCATACAGCGAAGTGGATTTCTTTCCCTCATCTACATACATTACGATATAATCTGTCTCTATTCCCTTAGGCTCGTATACCTGAACTACATCCTCGGAGCCGTGATACCCGCTCTTTGATGCCAGCGTTCCCTGAAAATCATCTGCCACGGTATAGATATTGTAGCCGCCCGCCGTATTCTCGATCTTCATCTCCTTTGCAAGCTCGCCGAAAGCATAATAGGCTCCCAGGCTCGTCCAGTGGTGATCCGTCTTATAGTAAATAGCCTCCTGCGCATGCTTGCTTAAGACACCTGACAGGTCAATCTTTAGAAGCTTGTCCCCCGCCATCTTATTTACCTCGCGGATATCCGCCGCCTGGTCTCTTGCGGGAGCGCCGTAGGGCATCTTGTCCTTCAGAATATAGGATGCATTCGGCGCAAGGCTCATATATACCGGGATATCCGGATGCTTCTCGGCAAAGGCACTCATGCTCTCTACATTTCTCTTCACATTTTCCCAGTCCGGCTCGGACGGCACCTCCATAAGGTACCCCTTCTTGCCCAGATATACCCCGTTTGACTCCCTCTTTCCTAAGAACTTGTCCTCATATAGCTTCAGCGTGATCCACTGGTTCCTCAAAACAAATTGATCCGACACATAACTCTCGAACTCGGTCATATACTTTCCGCTCTTGATCGATTCCCATGAAAACTCGGGTTTTTTTGCCAGTACTCTGTTTTCCGACTCCGAAAAACTCTTGTCCCTTTTTATAATATTTACGACCATCACAACGGCCAGTGCGATCACAAAGATCTTCGCGAGCCGGGAATAGAATTCCTTCCGCCACTGCTGCACGGCTCTTCGTCTGTCATTTTTCCTCTTTCTCTCATCAAGCGCCATTTCTTTTCGCCCCTCTTAAAATCTGAAATACAAAAATGGATTATATGTTGCATTTACCAGATACGCCGTCGATAAAATAAACATCAGTATGTACGTTGCGACCGCAACCGGGCATCTGCTCTTTTTCCGCAGCATAACTCTGGAGAACTTCTTATAAGTATATGGCACTGAACACAAAATTAGAACTAAAAACAGCAAAATATAATTATATAGGTAATAGATTGCCGTCGCATTGACAAATCCGGCTGCTCCGATTCCGAACATCTTTCCTAAATAGGAAAAGGCGCTTCCGATACCCGGCGAGAAGAAAAATACCCATCCGATCATGACAAGCACCATTGTATAAATATGCTTTACGGCCTTCGGAAGCCGCTCGATCACATCCTTCAGCACATATTTTTCCAGCAGCAGAAGGATCCCGTAATATAACCCCCAGAATATGAAATTCCATGCGGCTCCGTGCCACAGACCTGTCAGCATCCACACGACAAAAATATTCCGTATATGCTTCGCCTTGCTGACCCGGTTTCCGCCGAGCGGGATATATACATATTCTCTGAACCATGAGCTAAGAGAAATATGCCATCTCCGCCAGAAATCCGTGATACTGGTAGAAGTATAAGGGTAATCAAAGTTCTTCATAAACTCAAAGCCGAACATCTTTCCGAGCCCGATCGCCATATCCGAATAGCCGCTGAAATCAAAATAAATCTGAAAGGTATAGGCCGCGCATCCGATCCATGCCGCAAGCACGGAGATCTCGTCTCCGGGGAGCGCCGTGATTGCATCATATGCCATCCCCACGTTATTTGCCAGCAGCACCTTCTTTGCCAGACCCCGCAGGAACCATGCGGCTCCGTCACCGAATTTTACGATCGTCACCCGCCGGTTTACAAGCTGTTCCTCCACATCCGCATACCGCACGATAGGCCCCGCGATCAGCTGCGGAAACATGGAGATATAGGTTCCGAAATGAATCAGATTTTTCTGTACCGCCACATTTCCCCAATACACGTCGATCACATAGGACAACGTCTGAAAGGTGTAGAAGGAAATTCCGATCGGGAGGGGAAGCGCCCTGTAGGGAATATCAACCGGCAATATCCGGTTCAGATTCTGAAGCAAAAAACCATAGTACTTAAAGAACCCCAATATAAACAGGTTCACCACAACAGCCATCAGAAATACCGTCTTTATGCGTCCCTTCCGCCCTGCTTTCCTGTGGTATTCCATCTCGATTCCCGCAATATAATTGTATACAATACTGAATATCATCAGCACTACATACACCGGCTCGCCCCACGCATAAAAAATAAGGCTGCTGATCAGGATCACCACATTCTTGAATTTTTTCGGAACAAGAAAATACGCCAGAAGTACCACCGGCAAAAATACAAACATGAAAAATACGCTACTGAAAATCATCTCTCATTTTCCTCTACAGACTCTTCTGAAAAGCTTTGTCTGCCGCCTTTGCTTTTTTATCTACAACATACAATATATAATTGCCCCTTACATCAAGGACATGATCCTTAAGCAGCTTACACTGCTCCGGGCCGTACCCCTCAAAGCTCTCAAGCTGTGTATTAAGCCTTGTGTCAATGGCCGCCTCCACTGCCTCGGACTGGGAGGTGTCCTTAAGCTTTACGATCAGGAGCTCCTCCACCTCCATATTAGAATCCGACACATACAGCACTACATTTTCATAATCATTGGCATTGATTCCGTAAAGCCTCTTGACCATCCGGTTATCCGCCTCTGATAATTCCTCCGTATCGATCGCCTTTGTCACCCTCTTCGCCACGCTTTCCATCTTCGCGTTGCTGATCTCTCCGCCGCTAAGCAGGCTCATCACAAAGATCGTAAGCAGCATGATCAATATGTACTTTACGATACCGATATATCTCATAAGACCTTTCATCACATATCTACCTCAGCCAGTATATTTAACGCCCAGTATTCATAAAACTCCGTGCGGAAATGTATTCCGTCGATATCATACAGATCCTTATGCTCCTCGAACACCTCTGTATTATCTATGTAAGAGTACCCCTTTTCTGCACACCAAGCCTTAACCGCTTCATTATACTCCGGAATTTTCCTCCAGCTGTCCTCCGTATCAAAGGCCGGATCCTGGGCCGGAAAAATCGAATTAATATATATGTGGGTATTCGGAAGCTCCTTCATAAGCATCTGCATCTGCTCCTCATATCCCGCCACATATTCCTCCGGAGTCGGCCAGAAGCCGATGCTGACATCATTGATTCCCGTACAAAGGATCAAGGTGGAAGGATTCAGCGTCTTCATCTGCTCCAGATAATCCGGAATATTTCCGATCGTAAGCCCCGCGTCGGCCATGACCCGATTACTGTCCAGAAATTCATGATAGGAAAAGCCCACGGTTCTGGAATCTCCGAAGATCACGTAATCACTGAACTGTGCCCACACGGACAGCTCGCCGTTTGCGACCGCCTCCTCCTGAGCTTCCTTTCTTACCTTTTTGACTGCGCTCTCCACGGTCTCCATATCCTTTTTTTCCAGCTGTTTTAAATACGCTACGCCCTTCTCCTTTTCTCCTGCATTCGGATGCCAAAAGACCCTGACCGCCATAATTGCCAGTACTACAACTCCTGCACTGGCAATAAGAATCAACCAATTTTTATTTATCTTCATATGCAAAAACTCCATTTTTCGTCACAATGCGACATTTTTATTATATTACAAAAATAATGTTAACATTATGTTACGAATGTATTTCGCATTTATTAAATAACAGATTCCGCTCTAAAATGTCAGCTCTGCTCCGAATCCCCTCCCATCTATCCCCTTTCCGAATTCTGCCGTGCCGCCGTGTACCTCTGCGATCTGCTTTACGATCAGAAGCCCCATCCCGTGCCTCCGAAATCCGCCGTCTCCGTCGTCCAGCATATAGTGAGGCGCACTGCGAAGCCTGTTAAGCTGCTCATCCGTGACACCCGTCCCGTCATCCCGAATGAAAATGCAGATTTTATCCCCCTTCTTCTTAAGTCCGATAAGCACCCGGCAGCCTTCCGGATTATGCACCCGGATATTTGTAAGAAGATTATTAACCGCACGCCCCAGCAGCTCCTTGTCTCCTTCTATCATACATGCAGGAGATTCCTCCTGCATGATCCATTCCACAGGATATTTCTGCTCCAGATCCAGATTTATGAAATCCGCCGCTGCCTGACGGATCACCGCCGCCAGGTTCACCTGCGCACATTTCATAGGCTGCATATTATACTCCAGCCTGGAATAAAGATTCAGGTCATTAATCAGGTTCTTCATACGGGTGCTCTCAATGCGTATCACCTGCGCCTGTTTTCTCGCCTCTTTCGGAAGCTCCTCATTTTCCTCCAGCTGTCCGGCATAGCCCATCACCATGGAAAGAGGCGTCCGTATATCATGAGAAACCCCTGCGATCCAGTTTGCCTGCGCACGCTCCTTTTTCCTGAGAGCATACTTCTGCCTCACAAGCGTTTCCGAGGTCTTATTGATGGAAGCGCCGAGGCCGGACAACAGCCCCTTCTCCCGTACATGCGCCTCCCTTTCCTCAGGAAGCGCTTCTATGCCCTCCACGATTGGTTTTACGGAGCGGAGGATTCCGGAAGTAGCCGCAATATAGATAAGAATTACCGCCAAAATGTTAAACACTATTATTTTCACTGCCGTCTGCGGCACGTTGGCAATGAACTCATAGCTCCATGTATTCCACATATGCTTCCAGTATTTCTTTTTCGGATGTCCGAGAATCACCAGATCATTCCCCTTAGCTCCGGTCGTGGTGGGATAATCCTTAATATACCCTCTCGTTCCCCAGGAAATCTCCGATACGGAATAATGAAGCGGAATCTCCGGCGGAAGATTATCGCTTTTCCACACCACATCCCCGGTTCCGTCCTCTATGAGAATCCCCCATGCATCCAGCTCATTTAATATCTCCTGCCCGTATGCCGACAGCCGGTACCCTTCCTCCCTGCTGCCTGTAAGCTCCTCTGCGATCTCCTCCGCCGACTGCCATCCACCCTGTGTATTGGCATCGTCGTAGGTATAAGCTATAAACAATGTAATATTCAGAACAAACAAAAGAATAATCGACAGCAGCAGAATCAATACAAAACGCCTGATCAGTTTCCATGTGTTTTTCATGCCTTCTCCTCCGCAAGAAGCTTATACCCTAAGCCCTTTACCGTCAGAAGCGACACAGGCTTTGACGGATTTTCTTCTATCTTTTCCCGGATCCTCCGTATATGAGCCATCAGAGAGTTCTCATAGCCGAAGGGATTGTCTCCCCATGCCGCCTCGCAGAGCTGATCGATGGTCACGATACGCCCGGCATTCCGGTAAAGCGCCGACAGAATTTCATATTCCTTTGCGGTAAGAGGCAAATGCTCTCCGCCCTTTATAACCTCCGCCCGCTCGAAATCCACGGTGCTTCCCGCAAGCTTTATAAGCGGGCTTTCGTTTTTATAGCTTCTTCTTAATATTGCAAGGATCCTTGCCGTAAGCTCCTTCGGCAGAAACGGCTTTACCATATAATCGTCCGCCCCCAGATCCCAGCCCCGGAACCGGTCCTCATCCTCTCCTCTCGCAGTGAGAAATAAAACGGGGGTATCGGATTTCTCGCGTATCCGGGACAAAAGTGAGAACCCGTCGCCGTCGGGAAGCATCACGTCCAGCACCGCAAGCTCCGGCTCCCACTCCTCCCAGAGCTTTAAGGCCTCCGCCGCGTTTTCGGCCGTTTTTATCCTTGTATAACCGTCCTTTTTTAAAATCATTTCTACCATATGAAGCAGCTCCCTCTCGTCATCTACAAGAAGGACTTTTTTCTGTTTTAAATAATCATATTCCATGTCTGTACCTCCTGTCATCTGACCATATTCTAGCATAAAGCTCCGGATATTTCACCCGCCGCACAGAAGTTGTAAGGTAAATGTAAGGCTGCGGAAAGGTTTACACAAGGTTCCTCCCCTATACTAAGAAGCCGGTGGAATACAGGTCGTCCCAAGTTTCAATGCGGTACATGTCAAAATGCTCCAGCGTCAGCCTGCCCTCATACTCATTCACTATGGCGAAGGTCGGGCTGCTGGCAACATCCCCAGCACCAAGCCCGACAGCAAGCCCGCGGGTAAAGGCTGTTTTGCCCACCCCCATGCCGCCTGTAAAGGCAATCACTTCACCCCCGTGAAGTCCCACTGCTATACGTTCTGCCAGAGCCTCGGTTTCATTGGGTGAGTTTGTTGTAAAGCTTTTCTCCTTGTCAGAACAGTCCATGAATCACCGCATTGTCGTCCACGTCTATTTTCTCTGCGGCAGGCACCTTGGGCAGCCCCGGCATAGTCATAATATCGCCAGCGTACGCAACCACAAACCCTGCGCCTGAGGACAGCTTCAGGTCCCTGATAGTCACTGTAAAGCCTGTGGGCCTCCCCAGCAGCGCTGGGTCGTCGGACAGTGAATACTGGGTCTTTGCAAT
>CAQNVT010000165.1 GCA_948844705.1 uncultured Dorea sp. | reverse complement strand
CTCCCATCTACAAAGCCACGGTAGCCGCTTGCTTTGTTTCGCAAGCAGTAGTGCTCACATAGATATGTTTCCTACCAGATCCATCATCTCCCGCACCTTTTTATTGAGCGCTTCCTTATCCCTCTTCCTGTACATTCCCTGAATCGTAAGAGGAAGCGCGATAGCCTGGCTCACTGTCATACGCGGATTCAGCGAAGAAAACGGATCCTGAAAGATAAGCTGCATGTCCCGTTTCAGATTTTTCATCTCTGTTTTTCCGTATTTTAATATATCTTTTCCGTCAAACAGCACTTCGCCGGAGGTAGGCTCGTGAAGCCTTAAAACCGCCCTCCCAAGCGTAGATTTTCCGCATCCCGACTCGCCTACTACGCCGAGTGTCTCGCCCTTCGCTATATCAAAGCTTACGTCGTCTACCGCGTGAAGCTGCCCTCCACCTGTAGAAAAGTATTTTTTCAGATGCCTGACCTCAAGTAAATTTTCTTTTTCCATCCTATCACTCTCCCTCCCAGGCATCCTTCTGGCTGCCGCAACAGTGACAGCAAACCATATGTCCCGGACCGACCTCGGTCTGCTCAGGTATCTGGTGACTGCAGATCTCCTTTGCCATGCTGCATCTCGGATGGAATTTACACCCCTCCGGCAAGTTGGCGGGATCCGGCATCAGCCCCTCGATCGGTTTCAACCTGTCCACATCCTCGTTAAGCTTCGGTATGGAACCGAACAGCCCCTTCGTATATGGATGCATTCCGTTCTTAAACACATCCCGAAGGGCGCCCTTTTCAATGATCTCCCCCGCATACATGATCGCCACATATTCACAGTTCTGCGCTACTACGCCCAGATCATGAGTGATCAGAAGCATGGAGGTCCCCAGGCGGCTCCGCAGATTTTTGATAAGCTCCAGAACCTGTGCCTGGATCGTCACATCCAGCGCCGTCGTCGGCTCATCCGCAATCAAAAGTCTCGGATTACATGCAAGCGCGATCGCGATCACCACTCTCTGTTTCATGCCGCCGGAAAACTGATGGGGATATTCTCCCGCACGCTCCGGATCGATCCCGACCATCGCGAGCATCTCCCTCATCTTTTCGTCAGCCTTTTCTGACGATACATTCTCATGGGCGGCAATGGCCTCCGATATCTGCTTTCCCACCGTCATAACCGGATTGAGGGCCGTCATAGGATCCTGGAAGATCATGGATATCTCCTTTCCTCTGATTCTGCACATCTCCTCCGCCGAAACAGCAGTAAGGTCCTCTCCCTGATATAGAATATTTCCGCTGACGATACGTCCCGGCGGCCACTGTATCAGTCTTAATACGGATTTCGCCAGCGTTGTCTTCCCTGCGCCCGTCTCGCCCACAAGTCCCATGCTTGCACCCCGCGGAAGCTCAAGGCTCACCGAATTAACAGCCTTTACGATTCCGTCCTCAGTTTCATATCTGACGATAAGATCTTTTATTTCTAAAATATTGTCCATATGTCTTATCCTTTCCTAAATGTATCGCTTCCGCATCAGTTCTTAAGCTTCGGATCCAGCGCATCCCGGAGCCCGTCCCCTATAATGTTAAGAGCCAGGATCGTAATAAGGATCGCAAGTCCCGGAAATACCGTGATATGCCATGCATCCCGGATATACCCGCGGGCATTCGTAAGCATTGCACCCCATTCCGGAAGCGGCGGCTGGATTCCAAGTCCCAGGAAGGACAGACCGGCGATCGAAAGGATGGCTCCGGCGATTGCCATTGTAACCTCCACGATCAGAGGCGCCATGGCATTCGGAAGGATCTGCCGGAAAATGACCGTCATATCAGAAGCTCCCACCGCCTTTGCAGCCTCGATAAACTCGCGCTCCCTTATAGTCATGACCGAAGCCCTGGTAATTCTTGCAAACTCCGGCACATAGCCGATCGCGATGGAGATCAGTACATTTACAAGTCCCGGTCCCAGCGCCGCGACAATCGCAATGGCAAGCAGCATATAAGGAAGCGACAGGATAATATCCATCAGACGCATGATTACGTTATCCACTTTCCCGCCGTAATAGCCGGCGACGGCGCCGATCATCACACCGAAGATTCCTGCTCCCACAACTGCCGCGATACTCATGAACAAAGAATATCTGGTTCCCCACAGGATCCGAAGAAGGATATCGCGGCCAAACTCGTCAAGCCCCAGGATATGCTCCTTGCTCGGAGGCTCGAAACGCTGCATCAGATTCTGGTCAATAACCTTCTCCTCATATATAGAACCGTCCGTTGCCCAGTCGATCACCAGTGTCGTAACACCGATCCATGCCAGAACAAGAAGGAAGATCAGGCTGATAACCGCCATCTTATTTTTCTTAAACCGGCGCACCGCATCTGCCCACAGAGATCTGGCCTTGATCTCCTCTGCCGGCGCCATATCCAAACCGGTACTATTTTTCAATGCGTTTGCTTCCACGTTTCTTCCCTCCCATACTGTGATATTGTGCTTTGATTCTCGGATCTACGTATGCATAAAGAATATCCACAAGAAGATTTACAACAGAGTACATCAGCGCAAGAAACATGGCTGAGCCAAGTACCATAGGCATATCCTTTGCCTTGATGGATTCGATCATAAAACGTCCCAGACCCGGCCATGAAAAAATGGTCTCTGTAAGGGCCGCGCCTCCGAGAAGCATGCCGAACTGCAGGCCGATGATCGTCACGATCGGGATCAGCGCATTTTTAAACATATGCATTCTTGTAATATAGCCTTCCTTTAATCTCATTGCCCGTGATAAGGTTCGTGCCGAGCTATATTACAACCGGCATAACATATTCAAAATTTCGGCCGTGGGTTATCTTGCTGCGGGCGGGGTATTGCTGGCTGTATTGTTGTGGTCGTTGCTCGGCGGCGGTTTCGGGTGGGAGCGTCGCTTTATTACGGCGGCGGCAGTGGTCATAGCCCTGTTCTTCCTTTACGCCGCTTTCGGCATGGGGCTCAGGTGGTACATTTCCGGGCGTGCTCCATGGACCAATACCTACGAGTCGATGGTGTACGCCGGTTGTAAT
>CAQNVT010000164.1 GCA_948844705.1 uncultured Dorea sp. | reverse complement strand
CTTTTTCAAGATCCTTCTGACCAACATCTGTATCCTCTTTGGGCTTAAGGGCGGGCATTTTTTCCCGGTTATCTTCGCAGGCGTCTGCATGGGATACGGAATCGCCGGTCTCATATTACCGGAATGCCCGGAACACGTCGTGTTCGCCGCCGCGATCGTCACGTCGGCCCTCTTAGGCGGGATCATGAAGAAGCCTCTCGCCGTGACCATGGTGCTGTTTTTGTGCTTTCCTGTCCGGATGTTTGTGTGGATTCTTCTTCCTCAGATTCTTCCGAAGGTTCCTGTTCGGGTTTTTCCTCCGGGGATTCGGCAGTTTCCTGCTCGGATTCTTCATCTGAGTTCTCGGCAGGTTCTTCCTCGGGTTCCTCCTCTGGATTCTTTGCGGACTCTGTGTTGTCCTCCTCCGATTCAGGGGATTCTTCCCCGTCAGGTTCCTCCTGAGCTTCCTCCTCTACGGATTCCGGTTCTTCTGTAGATTCCTCTTCCTCTGTGGATTCTGAATCGTCGTCCTCCTTCAAGGATTCGGCTTCTTCTGCGTCCTCTGGGGACTCGGCATCCTTCGTGGACTCAGTATCTTCTGCAGATTCCTCTCCCTCTGCTGCTTCTGAATCTTCTATATCCTCCAAAGACTCGGCTTCTTCCACAGACTCCTCGGCTCCTGCAGCTCCCTCATCCACAGCTTCATCCGAATAATCTTCCTCTTCACCCGGATCTTCTTCGGAAATGTCATCGTATTCTTCTTCAAGAGAATCCTCTTCCATATCCTCGGAAAGTTCTTCTTCCGATGCTTCGGCGTCCTCCTCCGGAGTCTCTTCTGACTCTTCGTCCGGTTCCTCCGGCTGTGTCTCCCCGTCCGGTTCTTCTGGCTGCTCCTCCTTATCCAGTTCTTCTTCTGATGTCTCGGCGCCCTCCTCCGGAGTCTCTTCCGACGTCTCCGGTTCTTCGTCCTCATCCTCTGCTGAATCTTCTTCGGATTCCTCCGGCTGCGTCTCCCCGTCCGGTTCTACCTCTGCATCTTCATCAGGCTCTTCCTTTTCCGATGCTTCTTCAGCGTTTTCTTCAAGCTCTGCATCCGAATAGTCTTCCTCTTCGCCCGGATCTTCTTCCAGATCATCATCCAGATCGTCTTCATATATCTCTTCTTCGGCAGAATCCTCTTCCGGTTCCTCCGAAGCTTCATTTTCCGGAATCTCTTCTGATGCATCCCCGGAATCCTCAACTCCGTTTTCGTCTTCCGCAGTATCCGTTTCGCCTGCATCCTCAGACTCCTCAGCAGAATCCTCTTCCGGCTGCTCTTCGCCGTCGTCAAAGCCGATGCCATCCTCGTCCGCCACTGACTCATCGTCCTGTTCCGCTGATTCTTCAGCGAAATCTTCCCCGTCCTCCAGGCCGGCTTCGTCTTCAAAACCCGTTTCGTCCGCTTCCGACTCTTCCCCTTCGCCATCCGGATCTTCTTCGGATTCTTCTTCATCAAGACCCACATCGGAGGTTTCTGCCGTCTCCGAATCGTCGAACCCTCCGGTCTCATTCGCCTCGTCCACCGCAGCCTCCTGCGTTTCCTCTGACGCCTCTCCGCCGGTTTCCTCCGCCGGCGCCTCGCTGACCTCAGCGCTCTCGCTGACTTCTCCGCCGCCTTCCAGTTCGCTCATGGCATTCCCCTCCTTTCATCCTCTCTGTTCCCGGTCGTTTTCAATGATCCGGTTCTTCATGAAAATCCCGCTTCCGCTGCGGCACACCCATCCGATGCCGACCCTTGTCAGTGATTCGGTTCTTCGTGAAAATCCCATCTCAATACCTGTACTCCGGCTGAATAAAAAATGTCAGCTGCTCCGGGATTCCCCCATATTTATAATTTCCGACGCTCACATGCCTGCACCGTCCGGACGCCCGCCGCACGGAATCCTGCAGACAGCCGTTGATCTCCCGTTCCAGCTGGCTTCCCCGCACCACCTTGAACATGATATATTCCTCTTCCATCTGAAAACAGTTGTATAAAAACGTCTCCAGCTGCGCCCGCGTATCAATCAACGAATTATTTACCCGGAAATAATTATACGGATCTGAAGGACACACCGGATAATGGCGCCGGTTCCAGGTATGGTCCTTTGCGATCTCCTCGTCGCACAGGTTGAGGTATCCGTAATTGGGGATGTTCGAGGACTCCGCGTACTGATGGTCCCATGTCACATCCACATGGTGGTAGTAACCGTTGATATTCACGATATTCCACGAATGGGGTCCCTGCTCCAGCGCTCCCGATCCGGTTCCCGACACGACCCAGCACTCCAGGCCGATCCGGTCGCATAAAAATTTCATCGACTTGGAATATCCCTCGCACACGCATTTCCGGTGCAGCAGTCCCCCTACGATGTTATGGGCTTCCCAGCTGCGCCGGTCCTTTGGTTTCCGGTTTCCTGCGGCGTCCGTGTCGTATTCCAGATGCACCTTCAGATAATCGTGAAGGCTTTTTATTTTACTGATTATCTTGCTGCCATTTGAACTGCTAAAATCAAATTGCTTCAACATTGCTTACTTCTTCTTGTTAGCAACCGTTCTCTTCGGTCCCTTCCTTGTTCTCGCATTGGTCTTAGTCTTCTGACCGCGAACCGGAAGTCCTTTTCTGTGACGGATACCTCTGTAGCATCCAATCTCCTGTAATCTCTTGATGTTCAGTGCAATCTCTCTGCGGAGATCACCTTCTACCATCTGTGTCTCATCAATTACCGCACTGATCTTCTTTACATCTTCATCCGTAACATCCCCTGCATCTACTTCTTGACCTACTGATGCATATATTTTACTACAATGTGCATACCATGTCTGAACTCCATTTCCATGGTCAACTTTTACTAAATTTCCTAATGCTCCACTGTCTTGTGCAAATACTACTGTTCCTTTCGCTATTGTTTTTATATCTGTCCCTATTTTACATGCTAAGTCCAATCCTTTATGTGCAGAACTTCTTATTCTACTTACTTCTCCATATCTTGATGATATAATAATTCTTGTATTTGGATTTAATGGCATTGATTCTATCTTTACACCATTTACTTTTATATATTTATTTTCTTCTCTTATAACTTCTACTCCGTCGCCTATAGCTGTCTCTGCTAATTCTACTGATGCCACATCTATTGTTTCATTATTTTGTGTATATTCTTCCACTATTTGCAAGTTCATTCTTACATCATCTGCATATTGAGCTTTAATATCTTCTACTACTTTTATCGCTTGATCTAATGTACTTACATATGCTCTTGTTTGATTTTCTAATGTTACAGCAAAGTATTTATATGTTACTGTTGCTTTGTCATTTAACATGGCATATATTGCCTCTTCATCTGTTTCTGTATTTCTACTTACTAATTTCAACTCATATTCTGGCTCTTCATTTAATGTAACAAAATCAGCATTTGTTCCATTTATATTTTTAAGTTCATCTTCAATAGTTGCTTCAAATTCTTCTATATTATCTACATATCCTAATGTGTTGTCAGATATTTTAACTTCATACATTGGTTTATATTTTATTAGTACTATTACGATAATTAAACCAAATCCTATTGCCATTATGCTAAAAGTTTTCAAAATTTCTTTTGTATAGTGTTTTAGCTTTTTAAATAATAAAATATATATCCTCTCCTTTTTTCTATTTTTTTCGTGAACTATAGTTTATTATACCATATTTTTCCTTTTTTGGCAAGTTATTTATATTTTATACTAATGTTTTTATCCTTTTTTGATTTTTTTATTCCAAATTTATACTATTATATGCATTTTTTACTCTTTTATACTCTTTTTTCCTCCTTTTTTGGCTTTTTTTCTTATTTCTATTTTTTATACATTCATGTTATATTATTTACAGCGCTTACATTATATTTTATTCATTATTTTTGGAGTTGATTATGAAAAGTTTGATTGTTAAAGAACAAATATGATAATGCCCCGATGGGTATTATTCTCTGTGCAGATAAAGGCAGCGCATCCGCTGGTTTTTTGCTGAATTTTATTTCATATTTTTGTTGTTTATGTAGATATACACTCCTTTCCCAGATAGCCTGCAAAAAGTTTTCTTTTTCCATATCATCAAAGAGTAATTCTTGATTTCCCTTCCCTAATTTTATTAGAGTCTTCCTTCATAAAGTTGCAATGGTTAATATGTTTAAAATGTGGTAAAATGTAACAAAACATAAATGTTCTTTTGATAGAGAGATTTGACAGAGATAGCTATATTATGAAACAAATAGTAAAAAAGGATGCACGACTGAACTGCCGTGGAAGGGTGATGGAATATGCAGACAGGAAGCGTAATGATTTATTATAATTCTAAATTGGGATATATTATTGGAGCAGAAACAACAATAAAAGGAAGCATTATGCGTAAGATTATGGAGCCGGTAGTAACGGAAGCCCCTGACATATCGGAGGAAATTTTAGGTAATAGAATTCATGAGGGATTGCAAAAATCCCGCAATGCGTTGCCTGTTTCACATGAAGAAACTAAAAATTTTAAGTTCTGGCAGGTTTCAGGAATAAAAGGTTTTGCGTCATTTAGTAAAAAATTTAAATGTATTGATATATCAGATGAAAATGACTTGTTATATGTTTCTGTATTGACACGGGAAGCTGACGGAGGATATTCATATCCTGAAGAGGATGCGGTAATGAAAGTATCATTGTCGGTAACTGCAAAAGAATTAAGCGAGATGGTAGCGAAACTATTTGAAATACAACCTATGCCTAAAACAGAAGAAAATTGTTCATTTATAACATTGGAGGATACAGAAGTAATATATAAACGGCCGTCGGATATTTTTGTAGATATAGGTGACGGAAATACAGATGCTTATCAGATATATATATGTGAGGAAAATCAGAAAAATTGTATTGTGTTTTCAATGGATAGTATGTATTTTGAATTTAAGGAGGATGAGGCAAAAAGGAAATGGGAGCAGGTGTATGGCACATTGTCGGAATTTACATTTTATAGGATATATGACAGTATATTGAGGTTTAAAATTGAAGGAAAGACTGAAGATAAGCATATTATTTCTTATATTTATCAGAATGGGAATAGTATGCTGGAAGTAGTGCTGGAAACGGACATTCTAGATACTTCAGAGAATTTAAAATGTCAGATCAGTCAAGAATTTAATAATATTATTAACTCCATAAAAGTTAGAAATATAAAGGATTAATGAAAAATGGAAAAAGTATTTAGGATAACAGGGGTGCTGGTGTTCTTGATTGTTCTGGGAATGGCAGCATATTATACGATGTATTCAATATTACTAATTCGATGGTCTATTGCGAAGACGAAGACTGCCAAAGATATGGATATTATAAAATAAGAGAAAATTGGTATTTACGTATTCCGCCGAGACCGGAATAAATAGAATTGAGAGGTATTCTTATGCCGGAGGATAAGAAGTTGAATTGGATTGTTTATGATGTTGTGCTGATCCAATCTATTGTGATAAACGTATTTTATGCATATAGCCAGATAAATAAATGGGATATGATGGAGCGGATGACATTATTTATATATCCGTTCTATAAAATATTAATAATTGGGCTGGTTATGATTTCTTTTCTGGCTTCTGCGGCTTATTTTGTTAAGTCATTTTTGAGGACTAAGAGATTCTGTGTATGTATTCCGGTTTTAATCAGCATAACGGTTTTTATAATTGTACAGACATTTTTTGGTGAGGAACAATTAAGAGACTATAATTTTTATGAATACCGGAAGGAACGTGAAAAAATAGTAAAGGAGATTTTAGACGGTGAGCTAAAGTTTAATTCTGATGGGATTGCAGAATTGCCGGAGGAATTTCAGAATGAGAGTATGGCCAGGGGCGGGTATGTTCGGCGTGTCACTTATTTGTCAAAAGAAGGAATATATTTTTGTACATTCAGCGGATTGTTAGAAACATCTTCGGGATATATGTATCTGACGGACAATCCTGACACGGCAGATAATTCAGATGAAGAAATTGTCGTTATAAAAGAATATGAAAAGGGCTGGTATTATTGTTCAACGAATTAAGGGGGAATAATTGATTGTGAAAAGAAGAGGGACAGAGTATAATAGGGTCTGGAGAAGATCAGTGAAAAATTGCTTTTAATTTTTGTATGATGATGCCGTAACAGACGTGAAAGGAAGTAAATATATGGTAAGGACAGTAGGTATTGGGCACCAGAATTTTGAAGTGATACGTTTGAAAAACAATTTTTATATAGATAAAACGCATTTTATCAAGGAATGGTGGGAAGCAGATGATAATGTGACATTGATTGCCCGTCCCAGAAGATTTGGGAAAACCCTGAATATGAGTATGTTGGAAAAATTTTTTTCTGTTAAATATGCAGGAAGAAGTGAATTGTTTGAGGATCTTTCCATCTGGAAGGATGAGAAATATCAGAAGTTACAGGGAACATATCCTGTCATAAGTTTATCTTTCGCAAATGTGAAAGAATCTGATTATGAAGGGACTCGAAGAACAGTTAATCGGATTATAGAAGACATTTATAATAAAAATATTTTTTTGCTTGACGGAGATCTTTTGACAGAAAATGAGAAAATTTATTATCAAAGCATCACCAGTGATATGGAGGAAGGGACAGCAACATGGGCGCTTCATAAGATGACGGATTTTCTTTCCCGGTATTATAGAAAGAAAGTAATTATTTTATTGGATGAATATGACACTCCTATGCAGGAAGCATACGTGAATGACTACTGGGATGAGCTGACGGTTTTTATAAGGAGCCTGTTTAATTCTACATTTAAGACTAATCCATATCTGGAACGGGCGATTATGACAGGGATAACAAGAGTCAGCAAAGAGTCAATTTTTTCAGATTTGAATAATCTGGAAGTAGTTACTACAACATCGGAGAAATATGAAAATGCTTTTGGTTTTACGGAGGAGGAAGTTTTTGCTGCATTGGATGAATTTGGTATTTCGGATAAAAAGGAAGATGTAAAAAGATGGTATGATGGTTTTACATTTGGAAGCAAGATGGATATATATAACCCGTGGTCTGTGATTAATTATCTGAATAAAGGTAAACTTCGTACTTATTGGGCAAATACCAGTTCCAATGGATTGATTGGGAAATTGTTAAGAGAAGGCAGTGCAGACATCAAGCAGACTTTTGAAAGACTGCTGGCGGGTGAGTCGTTTGTAACAGAGATAGATGAACAGATTATTTATGATCAATTATCTACGAAGAAAAATGCAATATGGAGTCTTCTTCTTGCCAGTGGATATCTAAAAGTTTGTGGAACAAAATTTGTGGAAGAAACAGGACGTATATATTATGAACTTTCTTTAACGAATAAAGAGGTTCGAATTATGTTTGAGAATATGATCCGTGATTGGTTTTCAGAAAGTGCTCATTATAATGCATTTATCAGAGCGTTGCTTCTTGGTGATATAGATGCTATGAATGATTATATGAATGAGATAACACAATCTATGTTCAGTTATTTTGATACAGGCAGGAAGCCGTCTAAAAAGGAACCAGAAAGATTTTACCATGGATTTGTATTAGGACTTATGGCTGAGCTTGCGGATAGGTATACGATTACGTCTAATAGAGAGAGTGGATTTGGAAGGTATGATGTAATGCTGGAGCCGAAAGAGCAAGGGGCGGATGCAGTCATATTGGAGTTCAAGGTGCAGAATGAAAGATATGAAGATCAGTTGTCAGATACAGTAGAGGCGGCTTTGAAACAGATTGAGGAAAAAAATTATGAAGCAGTTTTAATTTCAAACGGAATACAAAAGGAGCATATACGTAAATATGGCTTTGCCTTTTGTGGGAACGAAGTTTTGATTGGGTGCTAGTGGTTTTAGTTTCATAAAAAGTAAGACCATTGCCATTCAATTATAAACGGTGCTATAATAAAGAACAGCAGATTTGAATATGGAGGCAGATACATGAAGTTATCACAGCTATTAGAACGTTTAGAATATGAAGTCGCCGCGGGGGATCGGGAGACCGAGATCACTACGCTGATCAATGATTCCAGAAAGGTGGAAAAAGGAAGTGCATTTGTGTGTATTACAGGTGCAGTATCCGACGGGCACACTTACGTGCAGGAGGTTTTTGAAAAGGGCGCGTCGGCAGTTATTGTGGAAAAAGAGGTTGAGGTGCCGGAGGGACTCACCGTTATCCGTGTAAATGATACGAGATATGCGCTGGCGCTTATGTCTGCCGCTTATTTCGGCTATCCGGCGGAGCAGCTTAAGATCATCGGTATTACCGGGACGAAGGGGAAGACTACTACGGCCTATATGGTGAAGTCCATTCTTGAGGGAGTCGGTCGCAGGGTAGGACTTATCGGTACGATAGAAGCGATCATCGGTGATCAGGTGATCCCGGCGAGCAATACGACCCCGGAATCCTATACCATTCAGAACTATTTTGCGCAGATGGTAAAAGCAGGCTGTGACAGTGTTGTAATGGAGGTGTCCTCCCAGGGGCTTATGCTTCACAGGACGGCGGGGATTCCGTTTGAGATCGGTATATTTACCAATCTGGGCGAGGATCATATCGGGCCGAACGAGCATAAGGATTTTGAAGATTATAAAAGATGCAAGGGACTTTTATTTAAACAGTGCAGAATCGGGATCGCCAATGCAGATGATCCCTGGTATGAGGATGTGTTTAAGGGGGCGACATGCAAGCGAGAGACCTTCGGATTTAAAGAGGGTGCGGACCTTCGTGCCGTGAATATAGAGCATATATCAAGGCCGGGCTATCTGGGCGTTAAGTACCGCGTGACGGGCGGGATGGATTTTGACGTTGAGATCGATATTCCGGGAGAATTCAGTGTATATAATTCTCTGACTGCGATTGAGGTGTGCAGGCATTTCGGCGTGCCGTCGGAGAATATTAAGAGCGCGCTTAAGGTGGCGAAGGTAAAGGGGCGGATCGAGATGGTGAAGGTATCTGATGAATTTACGCTGATGATCGATTATGCCCACAATGCCATGAGCCTTGAGAGCCTGCTTCACACGCTCAGGGATTATCATCCGGAGCGTATCGTTACGGTGTTCGGCTGCGGAGGGAACCGCTCGAAGACACGCCGCTATGAGATGGGCGAGGTGGCCGGGAGGCTTTCGGACTTTACGATTATTACATCGGATAATCCGCGTTTTGAGGAGCCCCAGGCGATCATTGACGATATTATTACGGGAATAGAGAGAACAGACGGAGAATATATTTCTATATGTGACCGCAAGGAGGCGATCAAGTATGCCATTGCAAACGGAAGACCGGGAGACGTGATTATTCTTGCGGGAAAAGGACATGAGACCTATCAGGAGATAAAGGGCGTAAAATATGATATGGATGAACGCATATTGATTCAGGAAGTGCTTGAGGAGCTTAAGTAATTCATATGTATGCTAAGGTGATTGTAGACATTACCCATGAAAAATTGGATAAGGTTTTTGAATACAGCATCCCCGGAGAACTTGCGGGGATGCTTAAAGTTGGTATGGAGGTTGTAGTGCCCTTTGGACGGGCAAACCGGGAGACGAGGGGCTATATTGTCGGATTTTCAGAGATCCCTGAATATACGCCTGAGCAGATAAAGCCGATTTTAAGAAAAGAAGAGGACAGGCGGGCGATCGAGTCAAGGCTTGTGGCTCTTGCGGCGTGGATGAAGGAGTATTACGGAGGGACGATGATTCAGGCGCTAAGGACCGTTCTTCCTATCAAGAAAAAGGGAAAGCTTCTCCAGAAGCGGTGGGTATGCCTGGCCCTGAAGGAAGAGGAAGGAAGAGAAAGGCTTGCATTTTATCTGGAGAAGAACCAGAGGGCGCGGGCAAGGCTTCTTGCAGGGCTTTTAGACCAGCCCAGACAGGAGTATGAGCTGATCACAAGGAAGCTTAATATCACACCGTCGGTGATACGTGCGCTTGAGGAGCAGGGCGTTCTTGCGGTTGAGACGAAGCAGTCGTTCCGCAATCCTGCCGCCTGTCAGGTGAAAAAGCGAGGTGAGGTCATTCTCTCTGAACAGCAGAAAAAGGCCGTTGATATATTTGCAATGGATTACGGAGAAAAAAAATACGGCACTTATCTTCTCTACGGGGTGACCGGGAGCGGAAAGACGGAAGTTTATATGGAAATGATAAGCCGCGTGGTAAAGGAAGGACGCCAGGCGATCGTGTTAATTCCGGAGATCGCTCTTACGTATCAGACTGTGCTTAGGTTTTACGGCCGGTTCGGAGGAAGGGTTGCCATTTTAAACTCAAGGCTTTCCGAGGGCGAGCGCTCGGACCAGATGGAGCGGGTGGAGCGCAGGGAGGTTGACGTGATGATCGGTCCCCGATCCGCGCTTTTTACTCCTTTTAAGAATCTCGGGCTGATCGTGATCGATGAGGAGCATGAGGCGGCTTATAAGAGTGAACAGGTTCCAAGGTATCATGCGAGGGAAACGGCCGTTATGCGGGCAAGGCTTGAGGATGCAAGTGTGGTTCTTGGCTCCGCGACTCCGTCTCTGGAAGCATTTTACAGGTGTGAGAGAGGAGAATATACCCGTCTTACACTTTCCGGACGTGCGGCGGATAAGGAGCTTGCGTCCGTATATACGGTAGATATGCGGGAAGAATTAAAAAGGGGAAACCGTTCTATCTTAAGTGATAAATTAAGCGGGCTTATGACGCAGAGGCTGGAGGACGGCCAGCAGACGATGCTTTTTTTGAACCGGAGAGGATATGCGGGATTTGTTTCTTGCCGTTCCTGCGGATATGTAGTAAAATGTCCTCATTGCGATGTATCGCTTTCGTCGCATAAAAACGGCAGACTTGTCTGCCACTACTGCGGCTATGAAGAGCCGGCCGTTAAGGTGTGCCCTTCCTGCGGCTCACCCTATGTGGGAGGATTTAAGGCAGGGACAGAGGCCATTGAGGAGCTGGTGAAGCGAAGGTTCCCTCAGGCGAGGGTCCTTCGCATGGATATGGATACGACCCGGACAAAGGACGGACATGAGAAGATTTTATCGGCTTTCGCAAACGGGGAGGCGGATATTCTGATCGGCACCCAGATGATCGTTAAGGGCCATGATTTTCCGAACGTCACGCTGGTCGGGGTGCTTGCGGCAGACATGTCGTTATATACAGATGATTACCGGGCGGCAGAGAAGACATTTGCGCTTCTTACGCAGGCGGCCGGCCGGGCCGGGCGAGGCAGAAAAAAGGGTGAGGTAATCATCCAGACCTACAGTCCGGAGCACTACAGCATTGCCTGTGCATCCAGACAGGATTACGAGGGCTTTTATAAGGAGGAGATGCGCTACAGGGAGCTTATGGGCTATCCGCCTGTGGCACAGCTTCTTGCGGTTCTTGTGACCGGCGGGGAAGAGGAGCTTCTTGACACCGCGGTAAGATATCTGAAGGAATTTATCCTGCGGGCGGCAGGAGACAGGGAGTTTCAGGTGATCGGGCCTGCGAGCCCCTTTGTCGGCAAGGTCAATGACGTGTACCGCAGAGTGATCTATCTTAAGAGCCGGGACTATCATGTATTAACGGTGATGAAAAATTATATGGAGCAGTACATTGAGATTAACAAGGGATTTCAGACACTGCGGATTCAGTTTGACTTTAACCCTGTAAATATTTTTTAAGGAGAAAGAGAGATTATGGCAATAAGGAAGATTCGGGAATTAGGAGAAGAGGTACTTACAAAGAGCTGCAAGGAGGTGCCGAAGATGACGCTTCGGACCAGAATTCTTATCGGAGATATGCTGGATACTATGTATGAGGCAGGTGGAGTAGGGCTTGCCGCGCCCCAGGTCGGAGTACTTAAGAAGGTTGTGACGATCGATATAGGAGACGGACCGATCGTGATGGTTAATCCTGAGATCCTTGAGGCATCCGGAGAGCAGAGCGGCGAGGAGGGGTGCCTGAGCGTGCCGGGAAAGGCCGGTGTGGTGACAAGGCCTAATTACGTAAAGGTACGTGCCTTTGACGAAAATATGGAAGAGTTTGAACTAGAGGCTGAGGAGCTTCTTGCCCGTGCATGCTGTCATGAGATCGACCATTTGGAAGGAAAGATGTATGTGGATCTGGTAGAAGGAGGGCTTCATGACGTGGAGCCGGAGGAGGAATAGCAGATGAGAGTTATATTTATGGGTACGCCGGATATTGCGGTGAGAACCTTTGAGGCGCTTGTAAAGGAGCATGAGGTCGTGCTTGCCGTGACCCAGCCGGACAGACCGAAGGGCAGGGGAGGGAAATGTCAGTTTTCCCCGGTAAAGGAGGCGGCGCTTCTGGCGGACATCCCCGTGTACCAGCCGCAGCGGATACGCAATCCGGAATGTATAGAGGAGCTGAGAAAATATCCTGCGGACGTTATGGTAGTGATTGCCTTCGGGCAGATTCTGCCAAAGGAGATCCTTACGATGACGCCTTACGGATGTATTAATATCCACGCCTCGCTTCTTCCGAAATACCGGGGCGCCGCGCCCATTCAGTGGGCGGTCATTAACGGTGAGAGGGTGTCCGGTGTTACGACCATGCAGATGGACGAAGGGCTGGATACCGGGGATATCCTTCTTAAGGAGGAGATCGTTCTTGACGGGAAGGAGACCGGCGGAAGCCTTCATGACAAGATTGCCGTATGCGGGGCAGGACTTTGCATTAAGACACTTGCCATGCTGGAAAAAGGAGAGCTTACCCCGGTGAAGCAGGGGGAGAGTCCTACTGCTTATGCCCGTATGCTGGATAAGAGCATGGGAGACATTGACTGGAGTATGTCTGCGGCATCTATAGAATGTCTGATCCGGGGCTTAAACCCCTGGCCGAGCGCTTATACCAAATGGAAGGAAAAGGTAATGAAGCTCTGGCAGGCAGAGGTGAAGGAAGGCAGTACGGACGCGGCGCCGGGGACGATCGTTAAGGTGGAAATGGACGGATTTACCGTACAGACCGGAGAGGGGCTTCTTAAGGTGACTGAGCTGCAGATTCCGGGAAAGAAACGGATGGATGCGGAAGCATTTCTTCGCGGGTATAGTATGAAAACCGGTGAAATTCTTAAAAAATGTTAAATAAATATGAAATTGAAGTATTTTCTCCGGGTTTCATATATAATGTTCATTATGATGTAAGGAGGGGATAAAATGTATTATCCGATGTATTTTGATTCAACATATATTCTGGTTCTGATCGGTGTTGTTATATGCCTGCTGGCATCTTCAAAGATGAAGTCAACCTTTCACAGATATTCCGGAGTCCGCAATCATTCCGGCATAACCGGGAGGGAGGCGGCGGAGCAGATCCTTCACAGAGCCGGTATCTATGACGTGCGGGTGGAGCATGTGTCGGGAGAGCTCACGGATCATTATGATCCGAGGAGCAAGGTACTGAGGCTTTCGGATGCGACTTATGGAAGGACTTCGGTGGCCGCGCTTGGTGTGGCGGCTCATGAGTGCGGACATGCAATTCAGCATCAGGTAGGCTATCTTCCGCTTCAGATCAGGGGAGCCCTTGTTCCGGTGGCGAATTTCGGCAGCACGATCGCATGGCCGCTTATTGTGATGGGCATGTTCATAAATTCAAGCTCTGCCGGCTTTCTTATTAATCTGGGAATCCTGGCATTTTCGCTTGCGGTGCTTTTTCAGATCATAACGCTTCCGGTGGAGTTTAATGCCTCCGGACGTGCAATCAGGATATTGGGAGAATCCGGAATGCTGTATCCGGAGGAGGTCGGCGCTACAAGAAAAGTGCTGACGGCGGCGGCGCTTACCTATGTGGCAGGAGCGGCGTCTGCGATCCTGCAGCTATTACGTATTCTGATCCTTACAGGCGGCAGAAGAGGGGACGATTAGAAAAATGACGATAACAGGGCGGGAGATTGTACTGGAGACTCTGCTTCTTATTACGAGAGACGGGGAGTATAGCCATATTGCTTTAAAAAATGTACTTGATAAATATCAATATCTGGAAAAGAAGGAGCGTGCGTTCATTTCAAGAGTTGTGAATGGCACGCTTGAACGCATGATAGAGCTTGATTACATTATCGATCAGTTTTCCAGTGTAAAGGTGAAAAAGATGAAGCCGGTGATACGGACGATCTTAAGAAGCTCGGTGTATCAGATGAGGTATATGGACAGCGTGCCGGATGCGGCAGTATGTAACGAGGCGGTAAAGCTTGCGGGAAAGAAGGGCTTCGCATCTCTTAAGGGCTTTGTGAATGGAGTGCTGAGAAATATCAGCCGAAACACGGACAAGATTTCCTTTCCGGACAGATCTGATATATGTGCTTATATTTCGGTAAAATATTCCCTGCCCGAATGGATTGTAAAACAGTGGCTTTCAGAATATGATGAGGAGACCGTGCTTCTTATGGGGGAAGAATTTCTTAAGGAAAAACCGGTCTCCATCCGGTGCAATACGGAGAAGATCACGCCGGAGAGCCTGAAGGAAATGCTTATCCGCGAAGGTGTTGCCGTGACGGATATACCTCGGTTTCCCTATGCATTTTACATAGCAGGCTATGATTATTTGGGGAGACTTGAAAGCTTCCGTAAGGGATATTTCTATGTCCAGGATCTAAGCTCCATGCTTGTGGCCGAGTGGGCCGGTATCACGGGAGGAGAGTATGTGATCGATGTCTGCGCGGCTCCGGGAGGCAAGGCGCTGCATCTTGCAGAGCTTTTGAAGGGAACCGGGCATGTGGAGGCCAGGGATCTTACAGAGCGTAAGGCGGGACTGATAGAAGAAAATATAGAAAAAAGCGGGCTTTTAAATATCGAAGCGGCGGTGCAGGATGCGCTTGAGGCCGACGAAGCGTCCTTCGGGAAGGCGGACATCGTGATCGCCGATCTTCCCTGCTCGGGGCTTGGAGTTCTCGGAAAGAAGCCGGATCTTAAGTATCGGATGACCGGGGAACAGCAAAAAGAGCTTGTAAGCCTTCAGAGGAGGATCCTGTCTGTGGTAAATCAATATGTGAAGCCGGGCGGCAGGCTTATATACAGCACCTGTACGATCCACAGGGCAGAAAATGAGGAGAATGTTTCATGGTTTGCGAAGGAATATCCGGAATTTAAGCTTGTCCGGGAAAGACAGCTTCTTCCGGGAAAAGAAAAGTGCGACGGATTCTATCTTGCGCTGTTTCAGAAGGAGAGACCATGAACGGGAAAGATATAGTTTCGTATAATTATGAGGAGCTGATTCGGGAATTAGAGAGCCTCGGTGAGAAGGCATACCGGGGCAGGCAGATCTATGCCTGGCTTCATGAAAAAGGCGCGGACAGCTTTGAGGAGATGACGAACCTGCCGAAGAAGCTGCGGGAGCGTTTGTCCGGAGCTTATGAGATTGCCCGGATGGAGACGGTCGCAAGGCAGATTTCCAAAACGGATCCTACGGAGAAGTTTTTATTTGAGCTTTCTGACGGCAACCGGATCGAGAGTGTCCTGATGCGTTACCGGTACGGCAATTCGGTATGTGTATCCTCCCAGGCAGGCTGCCGCATGGGCTGTAAGTTCTGCGCATCTACGATTGACGGTCTGGAGAGAAACCTTGCTCCGTCGGAGATGTTAAGGCAGATTTACCAGATTCAGAAGATTACGGGAGAGCGGGTGTCTAATGTGGTTGTCATGGGAACCGGAGAGCCTCTTGACAACTATGATAATTTTGTAAAATTTGTACGCATGCTAAGTGATGAGCATGGGCTTCATATCAGCCAGAGGAATATCACGGCGTCTACCTGCGGGATCGTGCCTGCCATGAGAAGGCTTGCACAGGAAGGGCTTCAGATCACGCTTGCCCTTTCGCTTCACGGTTCCACTCAGGAAAAACGTAAAAGGCTTATGCCGGTAGCCAACAGGTATGAGCTCGGCGAGGTCATGGAGGCGTGTGATTATTATTTCGGAAAGACCGGACGGCGTATGACCTTTGAGTACAGCCTTGTGGCGGATGTCAATGATACGGATGCCGATGCGGAGGAGCTGTCGGGACTCCTGAAAAACCGGAACTGCCATCTGAACCTGATACCGGTAAATCCGGTAAAGGAGCGGGGACTTAAAAGGCCGGACAGTAAAAAAGTATATGAATTTGAAAATAAACTTGAAAAAAACGGAATAAATGTTACTATAAGAAGGGAAAGAGGCTCGGATATAGACGGAGCCTGCGGACAGCTCAGAAGACGCTATGCTGTCCGTAAGAGGGAGACTGGCGATGAAATTATATGCAATGACTGACGTGGGACGCAAGCGGGAAGTGAATCAAGATTACGTATATGTGACAGATAAAGCGATTGGGCCGTTTCCCAATCTTCTTGTGGTTGCTGACGGAATGGGAGGCCATAAGGCCGGGGATTTTGCTTCCAAGTATACGGTGAAGGTGCTGAGAGAGGAGCTTGAGAAGACCTCTCTTAAAAAACCGGAGGAGATCCTGCGGAATGTTGTTGCAACGGCAAATAACAAGCTGATTCAGGTTGCCGAGACGGATGTTAAGCTTGAAGGGATGGGCACGACGCTGGTTGCCGCTACCGTGATCGGGAATACGCTGTATTTTTCCAATGTAGGGGACAGCCGGCTGTATCTGATTAATGATAAGATACGCCAGATATCCAAGGACCATTCCCTTGTGGAGGAGATGGTAAGGCTTGGCGGCATTAAGGCGGAGGAGGCCAAGCATCATCCTGACAAGAATATCATTACGAGGGCCATGGGGGTAAAGGAAAACGTGGAGGCGGATATTTACGAATATAAGCTTCATAAGGGAGATCTGATCCTGATGTGCACGGACGGCCTGAGCAATATGGTTGAAGATGAAGACATGTTTGACATTGTAAAAAGTGCAAGAGATATTGTAGAAGCGGTATTAATGTTAATAGAAAAGGCAAATAGTAATGGCGGGAGAGATAACATAGGGGTTGTTATGGCAGAGCCACTTGCAGACGAGGTGAGTACATGGTAAGTATTTTTTTGGGAAATCGGTATGAGGTATTGAGTAAGATCGGTGCCGGCGGTATGGCGGATGTGTATAAGGGGAGAGATACAATGCTGAACCGCTACGTGGCGATTAAGATCTTAAAGAGAGAATACCGGGAGGATGAGGATTTTGTGCGGAAGTTCCGTTCCGAGGCACAGGCGGCGGCAGGGCTTCTGAATCCGAATATTGTAAATGTATATGATGTCGGGGAGGACCGCGGCTTATATTACATGGTTATGGAGCTGGTAGAAGGAATTACGTTAAAGGACTATATAGAAAAAAAGGGCGGCCTCTCCCATAAAGAGGTGATCAGTATTGCGATCCAGATGTGCACAGGTATCGGCGCGGCCCATGAGGCGGGACTTATTCATCGTGATATCAAGCCTCAGAATATTATGATATCCAGAGACGGGAAGGTTAAGGTTACGGATTTTGGTATTGCAAAGGCAGTATCCTCCAATACGATCAGCTCTAATGCGATGGGATCGGTTCACTATACCTCTCCGGAGCAGGCAAGGGGCGGCTACAGTGATGAAAAGAGTGATATTTATTCTCTTGGTATCACCTTGTTTGAGATGGTTACGGGGCGTGTGCCCTTTGACGGAGATTCTACGGTGTCCGTTGCGATCAAGCATCTGCAGGAGGAGATTACGCCGCCGTCGGAGTACGTGCCGGATATCCCCTACAGTCTGGAGCAGATCATACTGAAATGCACGCAGAAGAACGGAGAGCGAAGATATGCCAGCACGTCGGCGCTCATACAGGATTTAAAGCGTTCGCTGGTTGATCCTGACGGGGATTTTGTTGTGATCCCTCCGCTTCGCAATGCGGATACGGTGATCATCACGGATGATGAGCTGGATGATATCCGAAGCTCTTATGATGATGAGGATGATGACGACGACAGCTACGGCGGAGACTATGACGGCTATGGCGATGATTATGATGATGACGATGATGATTACGGCGATGACGGCTATGGCGATGATGATTATGATAATGACGACGATGATTATGACTATGATGATTATGGCAGGGATTCCGGCAGAAGCAGCCGTCGCAAGGACAGTGAGGAAGTAAACCCCCGGATGAATAAGGTTATGAAGATCCTGATGATCGTCGTAGCCGTGATTATTGTGTTTATTGCGGTGTTTGCCATCGGCAAAGGCGCAGGTATCTTCAAGAGCTTCGGTTCTAAGGTCACCGAGGATAAGGAAGAGGATCAGGTAAAGGTTCCGGATGTGGTCGGCAAATCCGAGGAGGATGTAACGGAGGATGCCTTTGCCTTAGGCGCTAATTATTATATGATGAAGCCTTTTAATAATGAGCTGCTTATGGGAAGACTCCGCAGTATCAGGAATCGGGGAGAGCGGATTTTGAATCCTGTTAAGGCGGCGGGAACCATAGAGAAGAAGCGTGCTTCCTATGAGGAACAGGATCTGGAGACGGATGTGACGAATATGATTCACGAGATTGGCGTTCCGGCAGATCGGAAGAGCGTCGTGTAGGGAAAGAGTGTAGATCTCG
>CAQNVT010000163.1 GCA_948844705.1 uncultured Dorea sp. | reverse complement strand
TTTTCAATCTGGGACGTAGTAAAATTAATTTTACTACGTCCCAGATTGAAAATACCCTGTCCCTAATTGATTCCTTTTTTAATTTTATATACTGTTGATTTCCTTCTTATGCCTGTCCAAAAGTGCGTGAAGCTTCGCCGTCGGGTCAAGAACGGAGCTTATGGTGATATCATGGTTAAAGGAATCGATGATCAGCGCGATAAATTTACTTAAGTCCGCGATGACAAAGTAAGGCTTTTTCCTTGTTTCCGGCGGAAGGTAGGTAAGATTTGTCGTGATGACCCGGTTGATATAGCCTTTTTCGTAATATTTGTCAAATTTTTCGAATCCGTCCGTGAAAAGACCGAAGGTGGTGCAGACAAATACCTTTGCGGCTCCCCGTTCCTTCATCTGCTTTGCAACGTCTAACATGCTCTCACCGGAGGAGATCATGTCATCTACAATGATCACATTTTTTCCCTTGATATCGGAGCCCAGAAACTCATGGGCAACGATCGGATTCTTTCCGCCTACAATCTTGGAATAATCTCTTCTTTTATAAAACATACCCATATCGACGCCGATGACGTTGGAAAAATATACGGCGCGGTGCATGGCTCCCTCGTCCGGGCTTATGATCATCAGGTGGTCCTTATCTACCGGAAGCTCCGGCTCGGCCCGAAGCAGCGCCTTCATAAACTGATAGGCCGTGGCGAAATTGTCAAAGCCATGGAGAGGAATAGAGTTCTGTACCCGCGGGTCATGGGCGTCAAAGGTGATGATGTTGCTTACCCCCATGTCAATAAGCTCCTGAAGCGCCAGGGCACAGTCTAAGGATTCTCTCTTGGTGCGCTTATGCTGGCGGCTCTCATAGAGGAAGGGCATGATCACGTTGATCCGGTGCGCCTTTCCTGTTGCGGCGGAAATGATCCGCTTCAGATCCTGATAATGATCGTCGGGGGACATATGGTTTTCATATCCGCTCACAGAGTAGGTAAGGCTGTAATTACAGACATCTACCATGATAAACAGGTCCTTTCCGCGGACACTGCCTCTTAGGATTCCCTTTGCTTCCCCGGTGCCGAAGCGCGGGCATGCACAGTCGATCAGATAGTTGTCAAGCTGATAGCTCGAAAATAAAGGGGAGGTCAGAGATTCCTTTAATGTATCCTGGCGGAATTTTACGATATACTGGTTGACCTTTTCCCCAAGCTCCCTGCAGCTTTCGAGGGCTGCGATTTTAAGCGGGGCAACCGGAAGTGCTTCTTCCATTAATTTGATATTTGGCATATGTATCTCCTGTAAAAATAAAATTCAGGTATCAGGTACCCGTTTATGTTCAAATCATAACACTTTTCTACGTGGACGGTCAATGGAATCTTCCGTATTTCATTGGACTATTTTGCCGGGATATTGTATGATAGGGGAAAGGTATCGGAAGCTGTCCGGTATGAAAAGCTATAGTATGACTGAGGTAGAGTTTATGATTCATGAGCACAGGATTAAAGAGATCGAGTCCGGGAGCATTGCAGAGGAGCTTGGGATCGAGCCGGGCGATAAGCTGCTTGCAATCAATGATACAGAGATAGAGGATGTGTTTGACTATCATTTTTATGTAAATGATGAGGAGCTGGTGCTGCTGATCGAGAAGCCGGACGGGGAGCAGTGGGAGCTTGAGATTGAAAAGGATTATGAGGAGGATCTGGGAATTGTATTTGAGCAGGGGCTCATGGACGAGTACCGCTCCTGCCGGAATAAATGTATGTTCTGCTTCATAGATCAGATGCCGGAGGGGATGCGGGAGACGCTGTATTTTAAGGATGATGATTCCAGGCTTTCCTTCCTGCAGGGGAATTATGTCACGCTTACGAATATGAGTGACCATGATATTGAGCGGATCATCCGGTATCACCTGGAGCCTATCAATATTTCCTTCCAGACGACGAACCCGGAGCTTCGCTGCAGGATGCTCCATAACCGTTTCGCGGGAGAGGCGCTTAAGAAGGTGGACAGGCTTTATGAGGGCGGGATCGAGATGAACGGGCAGATCGTGCTCTGCAAAGGAGTAAACGACGGGGAGGAGCTGGAGAGGAGCATCCGGGACATGTCGCGTTATATCCCTCTTTTAAGGAGTGTCTCTGTCGTTCCGGTAGGACTTACAAAATACCGGGAGGGGCTGTATCCCCTTGAGCCTTTTACGAAAGAGGATGCAGGGGAGGTCCTTCGGACCATCCACAGGTGGCAGGAGGAGCTGTATGAAAAATACGGGCTTCATTTTATCCATGCGGGGGATGAATGGTACATTCTTGCAGGGGAGGAGCTTCCGGAGGCAGAACGATATGACGGGTATCTTCAGCTTGAAAACGGAGTGGGGATGCTGAGACTCCTTCTGGATGAATTTGAGGAGAGCTTCGTCCGTTTGAAGGGCGATGAAAGAAAAAGAAATGTCTCCGTTGCGACGGGGCTTCTGGCCTATCCGTATATCAGGCGTATGGCAGAGAGACTTGAGGGGAAATATAGAGAGACGAGGATATCTGTTTATCCGGTTAAGAATGAATTTTTCGGAGAGCTGATCACGGTGTCCGGGCTGATCACCGGAAGGGATCTTATCAGACAGCTTAAGGGAAAATGTCTCGGAGAGAGGCTGCTTCTTCCCTGCAGTATGTTCCGGAGCGGAGAGACGGTATTCCTGGACGATATTACCCTTGAGGAGGTAACGGAAGCTTTACAAGTGGAGACAGATATTGTAAAATCTAGTGGTCAGGATTTTATAGATGCAATTATAGGAGATCAAAAATATGAGTAAACCAGTAGTAGCGATTGTGGGAAGGCCGAATGTGGGAAAATCCACGCTGTTCAACGCGCTGGCGGGAGAGAAGATCTCGATCGTGGAGGATACGCCGGGAGTGACAAGAGACCGGATCTATGCGGAGGTGGAATGGCTTGACAGGACATTTACGCTGATCGATACGGGCGGTATCGAGCCGGAGAGTAAGGATATCATTCTTTCCCAGATGCGGGAGCAGGCGCAGATTGCCATTGATACGTCAGATGTGATCCTGTTTATCACGGATGTGCGGCAGGGGCTTGTGGACGCGGATTCCAAGGTGGCGGACATGCTGAGGAGAAGCGGAAAGCCTGTCGTGCTTGTGGTAAATAAGGTAGACAGCTTTGAAAAATTTATGCCGGATGTGTATGAGTTTTATAATCTGGGGATCGGCGAGCCGGTTCCGGTATCCGCCGCGTCCCGTTTGGGGATCGGGGATATGCTGGATGCGGTGGCGGAGCATTTTCCTGAGAGATCCGGGAAGGACGAGGAGGATGAGCGTCCGAGGATCGCCATTGTGGGCAAGCCAAATGTAGGAAAGTCCTCTATTATTAATAAGCTTTTGGGCGAGCAGAGAGTCATCGTGTCCGATATTGCAGGAACGACAAGGGACGCCATTGATACGGATATTGTCCATAACGGAAAGGAATACGTATTCATCGATACGGCAGGGCTTCGGAGGAAGAATAAGATCAGGGAGGAGCTTGAAAGGTACAGTATTATCCGTACGGTGACGGCAGTGGAGCGGGCCGATGTGGTGCTGATCGTTATCGACGCTGTGGAGGGTGTGACCGAGCAGGATGCCAAGATCGCCGGAATCGCCCATGAGAGAGGCAAGGGGATCGTCATTGTCGTAAATAAATGGGACGCCATCGAGAAAAACGACAGAACCATGCGGGAGTATGAGAATGAGGTAAGAAGAGTGCTTTCCTTTATGCCCTACGCGGAGATCATGTACGTCTCTGCGGAGACCGGACAGCGTCTTGCGAAGCTTTATGATGTGATCGACATGGTGATCGAGAACCAGACGCTCCGCGTGGCGACAGGGGTTGTAAATGAGATCATGACGGAGGCCGTCGCCATGCAGCAGCCGCCGTCGGATAAGGGGAAGCACTCTTC
>CAQNVT010000162.1 GCA_948844705.1 uncultured Dorea sp. | reverse complement strand
TATTGATTTTCGGACCCGGAAATGATATATTATAGAAAAGGAGCAACCGCCCACAAAGTGGTTAGCCTCCCAAGTTGGCAATAAGCCTACCTGTAACCGGCCAAGTTAGCAAGGTAGGCTTATTTATTTTCGCTTGTTGTTCCTATCTATGTAGGCAAGCAATGCAACGAGGAACGAACCGCCCAAAAACAGCAGGCTTAAAACTTCGTATGTACTCATATGCATCACCTCCCCTCTTCTGTGAAGTTGGGGAGGCTACCACCTTGTAACACGGTTACTCCATTTACAAATTGTAGCATATTTTAATCTATTCGGCAATCTGTTTTCCTATCACTGAGTAGTTAATAAATGACGATAAGAAAAAGCTATTTTCGTGGCTGTTATGACAGCGTAGGGTATCTGAAAAAGGCAGGGGTTTTATAACGGATTGACCGAGGGAAAAGTACGGCGTTGGATTATAGGCATAAGCACCGTTAAATATAATAGAGGCGTGGCTGGCGAATCGGTTCCTTTTATTTGTCAACTGCTGTTTACTGGCGAATGCGTGAAAATTTCATTTTATGCATGATCTCCTCACATATCTGCAAAACGCTCTTTTCGTCTGTCTCTATTAGGATATCTGCTGCGGACTCATATGCTGTACGTCTTTTCTCCATTAATCCGCTGATAAATTCTATGGTCATATTATTTTTTAGGATCGGCCTTTCTTCATTATCCTTTACCCTGTGATATACTGTTTCCGGACGTGCGGTCAGAAGTACGATCCTGCCGCATTTTTTCATACACTCTACATTTTCGCTTCTCGTAACCACGCCTCCGCCGCAGGATACAACCATTTGCTCCTTTTCGGCAAGTCCTGCAAGCAGGTCGCTTTCCAGCCCGCGAAAATGTGCTTCCCCGTATTTTTCAAAAATATCATTGATGCTCATGCCCTGTTCTTTTACGATCTCATCATCCATTTCGATCTGGCCGATTTCAAGCCTCCTGCTTAATTCTCCCGCCACCGTGCTCTTTCCCGTTCCCATAAACCCGATTAAAAATATATGCTGTTTTTCCATGTTATCAATTCCCGCTTTCTCCATTATTTTTATATACTAATATATTTCCTTCCGCATTGCAAGCGTCTCATTCATACTGTGTCCTCTGACGAGTGAAAATGTACATGATAAACTCTGCAAGAACAGTCCCCCCGTTGCTTTACAAAAATCAGGAAATACGTTAAAATAAAGAAAGGATTACCGTGAAAGGAGTAAACGAAAATGGAAGAAAAAAGAGACGGCAGACGCATGAGCCTGTCAGCCCGGCTGTTAATTAAAAATATGAACGACGAATCGGCGAAAGCGGACGAAGCAGTGATCGAGGTGCTGGATGTATCAAAGACAGGCGTGGGGTTCATTTGTGACGTACCGTTATCGATTGGAGCGGTATATGAAACCTATTTAAAAATATGGACAGATGAGACGATCCATGCATTCTTAAAGGTAGTCAGAATCGAGCAGACAAAGGAAGAACGGTACATCTGCGGGACACTCTTTATCGGTCTGCCGGAGATGAACGCTGCCAGGATCGAGGTATATGATCTGGTGAATCGTATAAATGGCGAAGCATAGGATCCTGTTAGTCGAGGATGACGAGGCGATCGCTTTCGGTATCCGGTCCGTACTTGAGAAGAAGGGATACAGAGTGATCACCTGTTCTGATATGGCAGAAGGAAAGAGTTTATTTTCGCCGGAGACGGTCTTGATTCTTTTGGATCTGAACCTCCCGGACGGAAGCGGCTATGATTTTTGCAGGTGGGTAAAGGAACGGGACGACACTCCGGTCATTTTTCTCACCGTGCGGGACGACGCTGAGGATATTACAAAGGGGCTTGACCTGGGGGCAGACGACTATATTACGAAGCCCTTTCAGACAGCTGTTCTGGAATCCAGGATCCGGGCTGTTTTAAGGAGGGTGCCGAGAACAGACGCGGAGCTTCTTGTCTGCGGAAGCATACGGATAGATAAGAAGGGGATGAAGGTCTGTGTGGATGGAAAGGAAGTTATCCTGACAAATCTTGAGTACCGCCTTCTTTTAATGCTGATGGAAAATAAGGGATGTATACTTCCAAGAGGCCTGATTCTGGAAAGGTTATGGGACGATGACGGGAATTTTGTAAATGATAATACACTTACAGTTGCCGTAAAGCGTCTGCGGGAAAAGCTTGCAAAGCCCTCCTGTATCACGACAGTAAGAGGGATCGGCTATCGTATGGAGGAAACATAGTGAGTACGGGTGAAAGAGCATTGAAGCAGTTCATATTATGGCTGCTTCCTGGAATAGCCGCCGGAGTTTTTCTGGCGGCTATATTAAGTTTATATGAATATAGGACTCTGGCGGAGATTACGGGATCCGTCATGGAGTCGCGTTCTCTGACGGAAGGGCTTAAGAAAAGCTCGGAGGAGTTCAGAAGTCAGGGAAAAGAGCTTCTTGAGCGCTACGGGTATCATCCCATGGGAAACATAGAAAAGTATCTTCCGTTTACCATGGCTGTCGGTATTCTTCTTTTTCAGACGGCGGGATGGAGCGTTTTTGGAGACTGGTATGTAAAGGAACGAAAAAAAATGAGGCGGATCCGGGGGCTCACCGAGTATTTAAGAGCCGTAAATTCAGGGAACGCTGCTGTTCTCAGCCGCAGCGAGGATGAGTTTTCCCATCTGGAGGACGAGATATACAAAACGGTGATGGAGCTTGGGAATACAAAGGAAAATGCGGTGAAAAACCATGAGATACTGGCAGACCGCATCGCGGATATTGCCCACCAGCTAAAGACACCGCTTACCTCCATGTCTCTTATGACAGAGCTTTTGGAGGAATATCAGACCAGCGATACAAGAGAATATTATGTAAGGCTTTCGAGTCAGATCCAGAGGCTTAAGAATCTTGTATCCGGGCTTTTGTCGCTGGCGAAGCTTGATTCCCACGGGATTAAAATGAAAAAGGAAAGGCTGGAATTATCAGAGCTTTTAGAGGCGGCCGGGGAGACCTTAAGAGATATGATGGAGGAGAAGCACATCCTGTTAGCGGAGGAAAAAACGGCCGGAGAATGCTATATTTATGCCGATCGCCAGTGGACAGAGGAGGATGCGTCTGACGTATTCGGCATCCGCGCCGCCAACACCGACGTCACACAGGGAGCCGTCAATCATGAGGGCTATAAGGACGTTGCCAGGCAGCTCGC
>CAQNVT010000161.1 GCA_948844705.1 uncultured Dorea sp. | reverse complement strand
GAGAAGTGTCAGGTATTCACTACGCTGTCCAAAGAAATCCTCCTGATCTTTACCGGAAAGGATACCCTGGAAGCGCTGGAACGCCTAAAGCAAAACGACGCCTCCCTGCTGAGGAACTATACTCAGGTCACAGCCGAGTTTTCCTGTCTTTCCGATATTGAACCTGCGGCAATTTACCGGCGGGAGCTCTGATGAGCTCCCATTTTGCGTCCTGCTGAATGCTTATGCAAATGTCACAACTGTTCCTGTCTTTCCTTCCAGTGCATCCATCGCTTTATCAAGACTTGTTATAATCGCTTTTTTATCCGGATATGTTCTTGCAAATTTCATTGCGGCCTCTACCTTCGGCAGCATGCTTCCCGGTGCAAACTGTCCTTCTTCGATATACCGTACCGCTTCTTTCAGGCTCATATGCTCCAGATCCTGCTGATTTTCCTTTCCCCAGTTGATCGCTACCTTTTCAACCTCTGTCAGAATGATCAGTACGTCTGCCTCCACCTGCTCGGCCAGAAGCTCGGCGGCAAAATCCTTATCGATGACCGCAGCCACTCCTTCGATCGTTCCGTCCATTTTTTCAATGACCGGAATTCCGCCTCCGCCGCAGGAAATGACGATTGACGAATCCCATAGGTGCCTGATCGAATCGATCTCCACGATCCTTCTCGGAATCGGCGATGCAACGACGCGGCGCCAGCCTCTTCCGGCATCCTCCTTCATCGTGTAGCCCTTCTCCTCCATCAGAAGCTTTGCTTCCTCTTCACTGTAAAACGGTCCGATCGGCTTGGTCGGATTGGAAAATCCCGGATCATTCTCATCTACGACGACCTGAGTGGCAACCGTAAGGACCGGAACATTTCTGTTACGCATGCTTAAAGCGTATTTTAATGCCTGCTGGATATGATATCCGATATATCCCTGGCTCATAGCGCCGCATACGTCAAAGGGCATGGCCGGCGTTACCTCCTTAGCCGTCTCCGATGCCAGAAGAATGCGTCCGATCTGCGGACCGTTGCCGTGTACGATGGCAACCTCATAGCCCTTGCTGCTGATGTCCGCAATCTTTTCACAGGTTTTTCTTACTACCTTCAGCTGTTCCTCTGCCGTCGGGGCGGTATTTTTTGCCTGCAGGGCGTTTCCGCCCAGCGCAATTACAATTTTTTCCATAGTCTCGCACATCTCCTTATTTCATAACTCCCAGACCCTTTGCCACGAGCGTGATAAAGTCCTGTACATTCGTTACGATCGTCGTTGCGCTCAAGCTTCCTCTGTCCAGAAGCTTATTTACTACAAACTCGTCCGCATCCACGGTATACAGGTAAACCGGGCGCACGGTTTTATCCTCCAGCACGCGGAAGGACGGCGTCATATTTCCTGTCGCGATCGTGTGAAGCATGGTCGCAAGGCAGATTACTGTCGTACAGCCGCGCACCTGCTCCCTCATCGCATTCGCCGCCTCATAGACATCCCCGATCACCTCCGGAAGCGGGCCGTCGTCACGGATCGAACCTGCAAGAACGATCGGCACGTTATTTCTCACACAGCTGCAGATAATACCGTCGTTCAGATCATAATCTTTGATAAACTGCGGAATCGAGCCGCTTCTTCTTACCTTGTTGCACACATCCAGATGGTTGTAATGTCCGTTCGGCTGTGATTTCTGAGTGTAAATGTCCTGTCCCAGCGCCGTGTGTAAAAGCGCGCCCTCCAAATCGTGGGTTGCCAGGGCATTTCCTGCCAGAAGCGCCTGTGCGTAGCCTGCGTCGATCAATGAAGACATTGCTGCTCTTGCATCCGCATCAAAGGCAAACGCCGGCCCCATAACCCATACGACCTTTCCGCCGTGCTCCTTTTCATATCTTAACAGGTCAAACAGCTTGTCATAATCACGGGCGTAGGAAGTCTCGCGGCTTCTTCCCTGCCGGAATACGAACTGATCGTCCAGAGCCTCTCCTTCCTCCTCAAAGCCGTGGCAGTGCATGTAGATTCCGTCCTCGCACTTCTCGGTCCTTCCCAATATAACCCTGTCGCCCTTCTTAAGATTCCTTGCCTCCACTACATCAAGACGGCCGTCCTCACGGAGAACCACACAGGAATCCATACGGCTTTCCTCGGCAAGCCTCCACTCGCCGTCTATCTTAAAATATTCCGGATACATTGAAGTACTGTGATACTGCTCCGGAGCTACTCCGTCCTTTTCCGCCGCCTCGTATTTTGCGTCCGGCGCATTTACAAATATTTCCTTCGTAAAATCTGGATGATGATATACTGGCATTTCAAATGACATAATTTTTCTCCTTTCCTACCGAAGCGTCGCATAGACAACCGCTTTGATCGTATGCATACGGTTTTCCGCCTCATCAAACACTACGGACTGCTTTGACTCAAATACCTCGTCGGTAACCTCCATCTCGGTAATGCCGAATTTCTCTGCGATCTGTGCCCCGATCGTTGTATTCGTGTCATGGAAGGACGGCAGACAATGCATAAAGATCGCTGTATCCTTTGCAAGCTTCATAACCTCCGCATTTACCTGATATTTCTTAAGGAGTTCGATCCTCGTCTCCCATACCTCGTCCGGTTCGCCCATGGATACCCAGATATCCGTATAGATCACATCCGCGCCGCCCGCACCCTCTTCTACGTCCTCTGTCAGGCGTACGGTGCAGCCGTTCTCCGCCGCGATCTTCTTTGCCTCCTCCACAAGAGCGTCCTCCGGGAAAAGCTCCTTCGGCGCACATGCGGTAAAGTTAAGTCCCATCTTTGCGCATGCGATCATAAGAGAATTACCCATATTATTTCTTGCATCTCCCATATAGGTAAAATTAAGTCCCTTAAGCCTTCCGAATTTCTCCTCGATCGTCAGAAGGTCCGCAAGCATCTGCGTCGGGTGGAACTGATCCGTAAGTCCGTTCCATACCGGTACACCTGCGTATTTTGCCAGCTGCTCAACTAATTCCTGGCTGAACCCGCGGTACTCGATACCGTCATACATTCTTCCCAGCACTCTCGCCGTATCCGCAATGCTCTCCTTCTTTCCCATCTGGCTGCTGCCCGGGTCAAGATAGGTTACGCCCATTCCAAGGTCCATTCCCGCAACCTCGAAGGAACAGCGTGTCCTGGTGGATGTCTTCTCAAAAAGAAGCACGATATTCTTTCCCTCCAGATATTTATGCGGAACTCCCGCGCGCTTCATATCCTTAAAATTCTTTGCAAGATCCAGAAGGTAGCGCATCTCCTCCGAAGTGTAGTCCAAAAGCTTCAAATAATTTTTTCCTCTGATATTTACTGCCATTTTTTTCGTCTCCTTTATCCTTTTATTTTAAATGAAATATCCTTATATGTCCTCTCTTACAAGGGGCATGCTCATACAGCGCGGGCCGCCTCTTCCTCTGGAAAGCTCCGAGCTTGCCATCTCAAGCACCCTTACTCCGTTCTCCCTCAAGATCTGATTTGTCACATAATTCCGGTCATAGACAACAACGGTTCCCGGCGCGATGCATAAGGTGTTTGATCCGTCATTCCACTGCTCACGCTCCGAGGCAATGATGTCCTTGCCCCCGCACTGGATAAGCGTTACCTTATCGAGTCCCAGATGAGCCGCAAGAGCCTCTCCCAGTGAAGCGTGCACCTCCGCCACGTCAAGCTCTCCTTTCTTATCACCCTTCCGGATCTCGAAGATCCTTAAGGTTCCCAGAATTCCCGGATGAATCGTAAATTTATCATAGTCCACCTGTGTGCATACCGTATCCAGATGCATAAATGCACGGACTGCCGGGATATCAAGGGCCAGTATCGTCTGAATCTCCGATGTCTCGTCCGCAAATACATTCTGCGCCAGAAGCTCGATAGCCTCCGCGGTCGTCCTCTGTGAAATGCCGATCGCCAGAACCTTATTGCTTAAGTTCAGGATATCGCCGCCCTCAACCGAGTATGGCAGCTCTCTTCTATAATAGAAGGGCGTATGTCCCGCAAACTCCGGATGATTTTCAAGTACATATTTTCCAAATAATGTCTCTCTCCTTCTGGTGCGCGAATACATGCGGTTTAAGCTGACGCCGTTGCCGATACATGCAAACGGATCCCTTGTGAAGTACAGATTCGGGATCGGATCCAGAATGAACTGCTCGTCCCTTTCCAAAAGCTTTACAAGCGGGCGGTTCCATGCCGCCTCAAGCTCTCCTGCCCTCACGCCGGACATCAGCTTAAGCACCAGCTCCTTTGCGTCCTGAATCCCGGTAAGATAGGAAAAAATAGCTTCCTTCATCTTTTCATCTGCCACATTTCCCTCTTCGATAAATTCTTTAATGAACCGCTCCTTTAATTCCTGACTCCCGCTTAAGACCTCCGCCGTCAGATCCTCCAGATAAACAACCTCAACGCCCTGTCCTCTCATGATTCCCGCAAAAAGATCATGCTCGTTCTGCGCGGTCTTAAGATAAGGAATATCGTCGAAGAGCAATCTCTCCAGATCGCCCGGCACAAGATGCTCAAGCTCCTTTCCGGGTCTGTGGAGCATGACCTTTTTAAGCCTTCCGATCTCGCTTTTTACCCTGATCGCCATATTCTACCTCCTTTGTTACCAGCCACTTATTTCAAGTACTCTCGTGTGTTACTTATATTTTAATATTTCCGCGGAATTTTAATCGGACATTCTGCGAATATTTTTAAGTATTTTAACTGCTTTTATGCGGAAACCGGCGCTCCCGGGCAGGCCTGCAAGCCTAAAAACAGCAGGCAGCAATTCCAGGGGATTCCCCTCCCCTTCAATCACTGCCTGCTATAGAAAATAAGGTTAAAATACAAGAAAATAGTTCTAATAAGTCCTACATGATTCTCTTCTTACTTCCATATCTCACTCTCAAGCCCGATATCTGCCGCCGAGAAGCTCTCGCCGCCTGCCTTTATGTAATTCTTAAGTGCCGCGTATGCATATTTTGCCCCGATCAGGATCACCGGTGCATTTACAAACACGAGTGCAATATTGATAAAGTCTGTTACGTTCCAGAGATTATCAAGCTCCTGCCCGGAGAGCACGCACAGCGCGCCGATCGGAACGAAGATCAGGGAGCCGAGCACGCGCACAAGGTTCGTGCATTTTGCGGACTTCGTGATCCTTGTTCCCGCGATCGCCGCAAAGGATACCAGTCCAAGGAGGGTCGTAAATGCAAACAATGCATAGCAGACACATATGATAAATGCCACAACGGAATCTACCCCTGTTCCGGGAACCAATGTTTCCGCCGACTGAAGGAATACGTCGATCGTGGAGGATTTCAGCGTCTCCCAGTCATAGGCCGCGTTATCCCAGAGATGCGCGCCGCACACAACATAGCCTGTCAGTGTACAGATCACGATGGTATCCAGAAAAACTCCGATAGACTGGATGAAGCCCTGTGAGCACGGATGATCCTGCTCTGCAACCGCCGCCGACATGGTAATCGTGCCCTGGCCTGCCTCGTTGGAGAGAAGTCCTCTTTTGATTCCCTGTGCCAGGACAACGCCGAAGCCGCCGCCGAACACCGCCTGAGGCTTGAATGCGCCCACAACGATCGTCTGCAGGAATGCCGGGAAGTACTGGATATTAAGTATAACCAGGACAAGGATGATTCCGCCGTAGATCACTGCCATGATTGGAACCATCTTATCCGTAATCGCCGTAACCCTTTTGATTCCTCCGAATACGGTTACCGCAACTCCTACGATCAGGATCACCGCGATCGCATAGTAGAGAACGGACGTCCTTCCCGCCTGAACCCCTGTGAGGGTCTCCACTGCCTTTCCTGTTGCGGTAAATACGTGGAAGGTCTGAATCGGAATGCTGGACATCGCATATGCGATAAAGGATACCGCAAGCGCAATCCCGACCCATTTCTTATTGCCCAGAAGCTTCTGTCCATAATATGGAAGACCTCCTACGTATTCGTCCCCGTCCTTTTCCTTGAAAATCTGTGACAGGGTAGACTCGATAAATGAACTCGCCATCCCAAATAACGCGGACATCCACATCCAGAAGATCGCTCCCGGCCCTCCTACCGCTACTGCGCCGGTAACACCGGTAAGATTTCCGGGACCTACACGCATCGCGGTGCTTAAAAGAAAGGATGCTAACGGGCTTACTCCCACATCTCCCTTCTTTTTCTTCATCAGGCTCTTAAGACCTGCTTTAAAAAACCGGAACTGTACGCCCCTCGTCCGGACGGTAAAATAAATCCCCATGCCCACCAGCAGTACGATGGCAAACGGAAATTTCCCGATCACCGGGATGGATGCGTACCATTCCCAGTTCGTAGGAAAGCTCCACAAAAAATCCGTAACAGGCGCCATTGCTATAAACCAGCTGTCTACCAAATCAAATAATTTCTGCATATCTTTTCTCCTTTACCTCTAAAAGCTGCTCATCCATTCCTTTTCCTTTTCAATCTGTCTTCTTACCTCGGACGGCGCGGTTCCGCCGTAGGAAACTCTCGCATTTACACACGCCGGAATGCTGATATCTCCCAGAGTCTCCTTCGTAACCCTCTCGTCGATCTCCTTTAGCTGCTCATCCGTCAGATCCTCAAAATCACAATTATTATTTTCACATACCTTTACCATACGTCCCACGATAGAGTGCGCCTCCCGGAACGGAATGCCCTGCTTTGCGAAATGCTCCGCGATATCCGTTGCATTCAGGAAGCCCTTGCCCATCTGCTTCTTGATCTGATCCATGCGGAATTCTGTATTTTCAAGCATCCTTGCAAAGATCGTGATGCTCGCCTTCCAGGTATCAATAGCGTCAAACAGGCTTTCCTTGTCCTCCTGGAAATCCTTGTTATACGCCAGCGGCGTGCCCTTCATAACCGTCAGAAGCTGCATCAGGTCTCCGTACACACGCCCCACCTTGCCTCTTAAGAGCTCCGCCATATCCGGATTTTTCTTCTGAGGCATGATACTGCTGCCGGTGCAGAAGCTGTCATCGATAGCAATATAGGAAAATTCCGACGTATTCCACCAGGTAAATTCCTCGGCCCATCTCGACAGATGCATCATGGAGATCGCCGCGTCGCTTAAAAATTCCAGGCTGTAATCCCGGTCGCTTACACTGTCCATCGCATTTTCCGTCGGTGCGGTAAATCCAAGAAGCTCCGCCGTTCTGTGGCGGTTCGTAGGAAGCGTCGTCCCTGCAAGGGCGCAGGCGCCGAGCGGACAATAGTTCATTCTCTCACAGGTATCCCGGAGCCTTAGCAGATCTCTCTTAAACATCTGGAAATATGCCATAAATACGAATCCGAGCGTAACCGGCTGGGCATGCTGCAGATGCGTAAAGCCAATCGTGATCTCATCCGCGTATTTTTCTGCCTTTTCTAAAATGACGGATTCCAGATAGCGAAGGCGGTCCATGATCTCCTTAATCTCTCTTCTTACATAGAGTCTTCCGTCCACCTGACACTGATCGTTTCTGCTTCTTGCCGTGTGAAGCTTCTTGCCTACATCTCCGATCCGCTGAATCAGACGGCTCTCAATACCCATATGGATATCCTCATCCTCCACGCCGAATACGATCCTGCCGCTGTCAATATCCCTGCGGATGTCTTCAAGCCCTGCAATGATCGCATCCTTCTCCTCCATGGATACGATCCCCTGCTCGCCCAGCATCGTCACATGGGCGATGCTTCCGTCAATATCGTCATTGTACATTCTCTGATCAAAGCCGATGGACGCATTAAACTTTTTTACGATGTCATCCATCTCCTTCTCAAAGCGTCCTCCCCATAAGCTGCCTGCCATCTTTTTACTCTCCTTCCGTTTTATTTTTCCGACAATAATCATAAAGCTCGCTTCCGGTTGCGAACCATACGCCCTCGTGAGCCGCCGCAAATTCCAGAAATTCTCTTAAAAGCCCCATCCTTCCCGGGCTTCCCGTTGTCTGCGGGTCAAGCTGCATCGTGTAGCAGAGATTATGATTATAGTGTCCTGTAAATTCGTCCTTCCAGTTGGAAAGAACATTACTGTAGTTCGCTATGCGCCCCTGCCCGAAGGGGAACGCCGGGCGGTAATTAAAGGCAAAATACGGAAGGTCAAAATTCGCCCACTGCATCGGAATCTGCAGTATCTCATCCCCCGCCTCATTTACCTTCATAAAATACGGCCTGTCGTCATCGAAAAGATCGCTGGAATATTTCATGCCGCATTGTCTTGCAATGTTAAGCGTCTCCAGCATAAGGTCCCCGATCGGAGCCCGGAAGCCCTCCGGCTTTCTCCCGCATGCCTTTTCAATCGCATTTACCGCCTTCTCGATGCGCTCTCTCTGCTCCTCATAGCCGTATAAAGAGAAGTTCTCATACTCATATCCGTGGCACGCGATCTCATGGCCTCTTAATACAACCTCCTCTATCTGCTCCGGATAAACTTCCGCCGTTTTCCCCGGAACAAAAAATGTCGCTTTAATATGAAACTCATCCAGCATATCCAGAAGCCTTGGCAGGCCGTGCGTCATGCCGTACTGTCCGAGTGACAGAGTCTTCGGCATCTCCAGCGCCTTTTTATCAAGGGATATCCAGAAAAATTCCGCCGAGAGATTCACGGTGATAAATGCCGCACATTTTTTTCCCTCCGGTAATCTCATACCCTTTGCATACATGCCCTTACACCTCCTTCTTTCTCGGGTAGGCGCTGCGCCAGTACTGTGCAATCTCACTGCCGGTTGCCACCCACACGTCCTCATACGAAGTTACTTCCTTTAAAACCTCCTCAAGCACCAGATTTCTTCCCGGCGCCCCTGATATCTGGGGATGCATCAGATAGGAAATGCAAAGTCCCATATCATGATAGCCCCTGAACTCGCGGATATCGTTGTCCTGCACATTTCTGTAGCAGCTGATCCGGTCCAGTCCTGCAGGCTCCGCCGGATACACACTGTATGCCTGGGCTACATAATCATCCAGCTCCCATTTGGACGGAATCTCGACAAGATCAGATTCCTCACCGTCAAGAACGGTGTAATACGGCTTGTCGTCCCCCCGCATGGAGCTTGAATAAGAAAAGCCCATTTCCGACAGGATATAGGGAGTGCGCACATGCCAGT
>CAQNVT010000160.1 GCA_948844705.1 uncultured Dorea sp. | reverse complement strand
AAGGCGAGATTCAGTATGAAAACTTTAACGCCTGCAAAGCAGTTTTTGATATTACAGGCTTTAACGTACATCCCGGCTCCTCCAAGGATACCATGATCAACGCCTCCCTCGTAGCAATGGAGATCAACCAGATGCTGCCGGGCATGGAAACTCCAAGGGGAACCGAAGACTACGAGGGCTTCTACCACCTTATGAGCATGTCAGGTGAGGTGGCTTCAGCGCAGCTTAACTATATCGTCCGCGATCACAGCGCTGATTTCTTTGAGGCACGTAAAAATACACTTCGCCTGATTGAAAAGAATCTGAATGAAAAATGGGGCGAGGGAACCGTTAAGCTGACGATCACAGATCAGTATAAAAATATGGCTGAGATCATCGACGGATGCATGCACCTGATCGATAACGCAAAGAAAGCCTGCGAGCTTGCAGGCGTTACTCCTCTTGTTCTCCCGATACGAGGAGGCACAGACGGATGCCAGTTAAGCTATATGGGACTTCCGTGCCCGAACCTCGGAACCGGCGGACATGCTTATCACGGGCCCTACGAGCACATCACGGTTGAGGGAATGGATAAGAGCGTAGATGTAATTATGGAGCTGGTGAAGCTGTATGTGTAGATCTTACAGGTTCTTAAAAACAAATACCGGCATCGGGGGATGATTACCCCGGTTATAATATTGGTTTAGAATCACCGTATAATCTCTTGGGGAAAGCTCCTTTAAATATGCAAGCAGCGCTTCCTTTTCTTCAAATCCGGTATCGCCGCCGCTGTAGATACACAGACTCAGCATGGCGCCGGGTTTAAGAATTTTCAGGGCTTTCCCTACGGCTTTTTTACTTGCTTCGGCGGTGGTTGAAATACTATGGTCACCGCCCGGCAAGTAGCCGAAATTAAAGCATACTGCATCAGCGCTGTTTTCCCCGACATATTCATCCATATACTCATGACTCTTTAAGATCAGCTCCGCACGCCCTGAGAGCTGATGATGCTTCAGTAATTTCTCTGTATTTTCAATAGCCTTCTGCTGAATGTCAAAAGCGTATACCCTTCCGCTCTCTCCTGCCATTTTACAGAAAAATAACGTATCGTTTCCATTTCCCATTGTTGCATCAACGTAAATCCCGCCCTCCGGCACCTGGGAACGGATGATCTCGTGACACCAGTACGTAATCTGTGATTGTCTCATTTTGCCTTCCTCACCGGATGACGGATCACTGTCTTTAAATTCTCCGGCTTTGTCCGCCTTGGATCGCTAAGATATATCTCATGATGTCTTCTGTTATCCGAAATATCCGTGATATATCCGGCTTCCTTTATATAAGCTTCCATTCCCTTAATCGTCTCCGGTTCTTTATCATACGGCCCTGCATGCATAACCTGACAGCACAGGCCTTCCTCATAGGACACGAGCTTCGTGCCGGAAAAATCAAGCTCCGGCTTTTTCTTTCCCAGCTCCGCTTTCGCCCATGCAAATACCTCTTCCGTCACGAATTCCGGCTGACGGATCATTGAAATCCATAAAAACAGATTCTTGTCCGTCACATTGATCCCGTCAAAGAGCCCGTCCTTTGTCCACCAGAGTCCTTCAAGCGGCGGAACCACATACTCAAAATATCCTTCCGGCTGCCTGCCGCTCATTTTGCTCATCTTGATGGTAAAGGATAGGCCGTATAAAATCTCGATCGCTCTCTGGTAGCTTTCCGATGTATTGGGATCGCCGCTTCCTTCCACCTGTATAAATGTCATCTCCGGCACCTCAATAATATGCGGTTTCTTTTTCGGCAGATATAATTCCTTGTATTCCTTTTTATAATCCAATTTTTCCATTATGTGCCTCCTTCTTAAAATGCTCTAAGAGCATAATAGCATGATAAACACGACAGCTGTATGTCATGTTTAAGACATACATTTTACCGGTGTCAGCAAAATTCTTTATCCATGCACATGGCCTCTGTTATTATAGACAAACATTACTACCGCCATGGTACAGATGATTCCATACCCGAGCCAGCTTAAGAAATCCGGTATCTGTCCGAACACGAAAAAGCCAAGTCCTGCCGAAAAAATGATCTGTGAATAATCGTACACGGATATTTCCTTTGCAGGCGCATAGCAATAAGCCGCCGTGATGGAAAACTGTCCTCCCGCGGCGGAAAGTCCGGCAAGAAGAAGAATTACGAGCTGGGACCCTGTCATCGGGCAATAGTCGAAAATCAGCCATGGCAGTGTTACAAGACAGGAAAATGCCGAAAAGAAAAATACGATATACGCGCCCTTTTCTCCCATCATACCAAGCTTTCTCACCATCGTATAGGCCGCTCCCGCACAGATTCCTCCTAGAAGTCCGAGAAGCGACGGAATCAGATCCATATTGGAAAAGGTCGGCTTCACCACAAACATGCTTCCCAGAAATGCGCCTGCCACAATGAACGCCTGCGGGACTGTCACCTTCTCCTTCAGAATCAGGAAGCTGAAAAATACGGCAAAAAACGGGGACATTTTATTCAGCATGGACGCATCCGACAGCACCAGGTGATCCACTGCATAAAAATTGCATAAAATCCCTACCGTACCGAATATTGCCCGCATGAGAAGATACCGGAGGTTTTCTCTCTTACACCGGAAGGAGCCTCCGTCCTTCACGAGCAGAACGAATGCAAAAATCGCCGCCACAAAATTCCGGAAGAAGCTCTTCTGCACTGAAGGAAGATCGCCCGACAGACGCACAAACATGTTCATAAGTGCAAAACAAAAAGCGGATATGACGATGTATACGATTCCCATATATTTTTTCTTCATGGATAAAGACCTCCATTTTTTTGTTTTATTTGGGGTAGGAAACGAAAGGACGCGGCTATGAGGCGGTCTGTCTTCCATTCAAACGGGGCAATATTCCGGTGAGCTAACGGCTAACGGCGGCTAAGACGTTCGGGAGAACCCTCACGCCTAAACCTCCGTAACCCGTGGATCTCGCCTCCATAAAAAGCGCCCCTGATTGTTTTCATGGAAGACAGACCGCCCCATAGCTGCTGCTCATCGGCTAAATTAAAAAAATGTCAGGAAGCCTCCGGTTCGTATGGCCATAGCCGGCGGCTCACCGCGGAAGTGCGGCTCCCTTTGTTCGGTTTTCGCAATGGGGCCGGCAAAACTCTCCAGTGCAGGCACACCGAGCAGGGTGTGGTCCGCTGACAAAATTATCTCTGTGCAGACAATCAAGGGGCGCTTTTAACGGAGGTGAAATCCACTGTCTACGAAGGTTTAGGCGTGAGGGTTCTCCCGAACGTCTTAGCCGCAGTTGACAGTTAGTTCACCGCAGTGCTGCCCCGTCTGCACAGAGATAATTTTGTCAGCGGGCCGTGCCCTACTCGATGCGTCTGCACCACAGTTTCCCACCGGAGGCCCCGCTGCAAAAAACCGGACGGAGGGAGCCGCGCTTCCGCGGTGAGCCGCCTCCCCCTCCTACAAATCAAACAGCGATAACTGATTGGACTCCGGCAGATCTCCCAGGAGCCCCAGCTCACCCATATAATCAATTACGGTCTGGCTCGCTTTTGTCCTCTGCCTGAAATCATCCTTTGACAGGTACGGTCCGTTCTTTGACGCCTCTTCCACCGCCTCAGCCGCCTTCTCCCCCATTCCGTCAATACTGGAAAAGGGCGGCATAAGCTTTCCGTCTATGATCAGGAACTTCGTTGCCTTTGCTTTATAAATATCGATAGGAAGGAATTCAAAGCCTCTCGCGTACATTTCCTGTACGATCCGCATATCCTTCATGGTATCCTGCTCTTTTTTGCTTAAGGAGTCGGAACGTCTGTTGTAATCTTCGATATAGCGCTGCAGCCTTTCTCTTCCCTGGCACATGATCTCGTAAGAAAATGCATCCGCACGGATTCCGAAATAGGAGGCATAATAGGCAAGGGGGTAATTGATCTTACAATATGCGATCCGATATGCCATCATAACGTATGCCGCCGCATGGGCCTTCGGGAACATGTATTTGATCTTTTCACAGGACCAGATGTACCAGTCCGGCACGTTATTTGCCCTCATGTCCTCCTTAAACTGCGGCCATTCCTTGCATTTTCCCTTTGCCACTGTACCCTTCCTGACACGCTCCATGATCGTGAAGGATTCCTCACTGTCCATTCCCTTATTAATAAGATATGTCATAATATCGTCACGTGTGCAGATCGCGGTGGAAATTGTTGCCTTCCCGCTCTTTATAAGCTCCTGTGCATTATTAAGCCACACATCGGTTCCGTGGGACAGCCCGGATATCCGTATAAGATCCGACAGGTTCTGGGGCTTTGTGTCCACCACCATCTGAATGACAAAATCCGTGCCGAACTCAGGAATCCCCAGGCAGCCTACCGGACAGCCGCCGATATCATCAGGCGTAATCCCAAGGGCGGAGGTATCGTGAAACAGCGAAATCACCCCTTTGTCATCCAGCGGAATTTTCGTGGCTATGAACGGATTATCTGTCTCATTATATTCATTCTCCATCGCCGGAGAGCTGATATAGGCTTCCAGAGATCTTATCATGGTCGGATCATCATGACCGAGAATGTCAAGCTTCAGCAGGTTGTGGTCGATAGAATGATAATCAAAATGTGTGGTAATGATATCCGTATTCATATCATTTGCCGGATGCTGCACCGGCGTGAAGGAATTGATATCCTCCCCGTGAGGCAGTACAATGATTCCGCCCGGATGCTGCCCGGTGCTTCTTCTTATGCCGGTACAGCCCTGCACGATACGGTCGATCTCACATTTCCTCTTTCTGCTTCCCCGCTCTTCGAAGTAATTTTTCACATAACCGAACGCCGTCTTATCCGCAAGTGTTCCGATGGTTCCTGCACGGAAGGTCTGTCCCTGTCCGAAAATCACCTCGGTATACTTATGGGCATTGCTCTGATAATCTCCGGAAAAATTAAGATCGATATCCGGCTCCTTATTTCCCTTAAATCCAAGAAATGTCTCAAAAGGAATGTCAAATCCGTCCTTTACAAGAGGCTCACCGCAGACAGGACACAGCTTGTCCGGCATATCCCACCCGCAGCCTCCGGCGAATGCCCTTACCTCCTCGGAATCAAAATCACTGTAATGACATTTTCTGCAGTAATAATGGGGGCTCAGCGGATTTACCTCCGTGATCCCCGCCATGGTCGCCACAAAGGAGGACCCTACGGAACCTCTGGAGCCGACAAGATACCCGTCCTCATTGGATTTCCACACAAGCTTCTGGGCGATGATGTACATAACCGCAAAGCCGTTGGAAATAATAGAATTAAGCTCCCTCTCCAGGCGTTCTGTTACGACCTCCGGAAGATTTTCTCCGTACATGTCATGCGCTTTGTTATAACAGATCTCTTTTAACATTTTATCCGAATCCGGAATGACCGGCGGACACTTATCCGGACGCACCGGCGAGATCTTTTCGATCATATCCGCAATCTTATTCGGGTTGTCTATGACGATCTCCTTTGCCTTGGCAGAGCCCAGATACTCGAACTCTGAAAGCATTTCCTCTGTCGTATGAAGATAAAGAGGAGCCTGCTCGTCCGAATCCGTAAAGCCCTTGCCTGCCATAATGATCCGGCGGTACACCCCGTTATTCTGTAAACAAAGGGAAATATCCCCGAATGTTGTATATATAATATCATAACTCTTT
>CAQNVT010000159.1 GCA_948844705.1 uncultured Dorea sp. | reverse complement strand
AGGAAGCGTCAGGAACCGGTAATATGAAGTTTATGTTAAACGGCGCCGTGACCCTCGGAACAGAGGATGGTGCGAATGTGGAGATTCATGAGCTGGTTGGAGATGACAACATCTACATCTTCGGCGAGACAAGTGATCAGGTAATCGCTCATTATAAAAACTATGATTACCGGGCGGCAGATTACTATATCAATGATGAGCAGATCAGGGAGCTGATCAACTTTATCATCAGTCCTGAGATGATGAAGATTGGGGAGCCTTATCATCTGCTACGGATTCACGCAGAACTGATTCAAAAGGATTGGTTCATGACTCTTCTTGACCTTAAGGCGTATATAGAAGCCAAAGAGCGGGCATATCAGGATTACGATGACCGCAGGGCATGGAGTAAGAAGATGCTTGTGAATATCGCGAAAGGGGGATACTTTTCTTCTTTTCTATTCAGATACCGGTAGACGGTCGGCTCCGAGATGCCGAGCTGGGAAGCGATTTCTTTGACGGCTCCTTTCATGGAAAGGATGCCCTGTTCATTGAGCTTTTGCACCAGTGCTACCCGTTCTTTTAATGTCATGCGCTCCGGCAGGATATTTGTCTGTGCGATCGCGTCTGCCACGAGGTTAGGAAGCAGATCCGATACGGGGCCGTCTAGTGTTTCGGTATATTCTGAATTTTCAGGGAGCGTCAGGTTAAATGCCGACAGCATCTGCTGGACTGCCGAGAGGGCAGTATTTGCGGCGCTCATATCCTTGTTGATGCACAGAAGTCCGATCAGACGGCGGTTATTTTTTATAAAATAAGTAGAAGAGAGGAAAGGTTTTCCTTTGGAGCTTCCTTCATAGTTTAGGACGCTGTCCGTATCTGTGTATAATCCCTTTTCCATTGTCTCATATGCAAGGTCTGTCATTGGGTGTCCGATCTGCCTTCCGGTCGCACTGTTTTCGATTGCGATAATTGAGCTTTCAGGCTTGCTGATATCATGGACGCACAGCTCGCAGCCTGCTCCCAGAACCTTTCCCAGAAAGGGAAGGAGCTTTGTATAAATTTCTAAGATTTCATTGTCACTCATTGCAGTTTCCCCTTTGTATGCTTTGTACTCGTATTATATATGACTTTTTTTAGAAAAACAAGGCAAATAAGATTACGCAGGGTTGAAAAGATTATTAGTATTAGCAGTACGGGTCGCTTGCTTTTTGGGTGTCCTGATTTTTGCCTGATTTTAATAATCTAATGACTAAGGATATTTTCTTGACTTCTCTGTTCAGTTTATAGTACAGTATAAATACGCGGAGGATATCAGGTCTTCTGTTTATCTTGGATTTTCTTTTTCATCAAAAAACATTTCAGAGAAAAATCCGGTTTTAAGTTTTGGTTGCAATGAAAATTTATATTGTATTATACTGAAAGGAGAAAAGATGTCGGAAGGAAAGTTGCAGTGGCATCCTGCGTTCAGTGCCGCACTTCATATCGAATTGGAGGAGGAGCTGGATGTTCTGTATATAGAGGATGAGCATCTGTTAAGCAAAAAGCCGATGCAGGTGGATGTAGTGGTTATAAAAAGGGATAAGGATGTGCCGATAAAAAAGAATATCGGACGGATATTCCGGAAATATAATATTATAGAGTATAAGGCCCCGGGAGATTATCTAAGTATCAATGATTTTTATAAAGTATACGGATATACTTGTTTTTATCAGTCGGATACAAAAAGAGTAATGGAAATTAGTCCGGAGGAGCTGACAATTACATTTGTATGTAATCATTATCCGGTTAAATTGTTAAAGCATTTGAAAAAAATCCGGGGAATACAAGCGGAAAGACAGGAACCGGGAATCTATTATCTTCAGGGCGATGCTTTCAGGATGCAGTTACTGGTGACAAAAGAATTGTCAGAGGATGAAAATTACTGGCTTAAAAATCTGCGGGATGATCTGGAAACCGGGGAAGAGATACAGAGGCTTGTGAAGAGATATGAAGATAAGAAATATGAGGCATATTATTCAGAAGTTATGAATCTGATCGTGCGGGCAAACTGGGAGAAAATGAAGGAGGAGAAAGAAATGTGCGAGGCGTTAAGAGAGCTGTTTGCGGATGAGCTGCGGGAATCTGAGGAGCGAGGGAAAAAACAGGGAATAAGACAAGGAGAAAATCAGGGGATACAGCTTGCAAAAAGAATTTATAAACTATCAGAAAAAGGTATTTCCTTAAAGGCAATTGCAGAGGAATGCGGGATTACGGAAAAACGGGTTAGAGAAATACTGGAATAGTTATCTGGCGGGAAAGTGTATATAAAGCAAAGACAGAAGGTGATACAATGGATATAGAGTTATATAAGGCGTTTTGCAGAAGCCTGGCGAGTATTTCCGGTCATTTATGGTATGGGAAATTCCCTGTATGATTACAATCCGCTGAATATTCATAATCAATTTCTGGGGCTTATGAATTACCGGCGGCTGATTCATGATGAGTTGGCACGTCCATGGTATGGAAGTATGGAATCGCAGCGGCAGACGGAGGATTGCTGAACCGTTTTCTGGGATTATTTGGGATGGCTCCGAAGAACTGGTTTCTGACGACGATGCCGATGATGCTTATCATTATTGTATATACGCTTTGGTCTGATATCGGATACAACGTGATTCTGTTTACCGCTGCGATAGAGGGAGTGCCGAAGGAATTTGAGGAAGCGGCGCTGATCGACGGCGCGGGGCCGATGAAATGTTTCCTTAAAATAAAGCTTCCGCTTATGGGCCGGACGTTTGCTTTTGTGTCGATCATGACGATGGCTAATTATTTCCAGATGTTTGCCCAGTTCCGTGTTTTTGCCGCAAACGGAGGAAAAGACAATGCGGTTATGGTGCTTACGAACTATATCTATAAAACGAGCTTTTCAAGCTACGATATGGGATATGCATCGGCAATTGCTGCGGCGCTGTTTGTAATTGTGTTTGGTATTGCGATGATCCAGAATCGAATGATGCGTGCAGATTGGAGCTACGAGTAATGAAGAAAAAGAAATTAAAAAAACAACATTACATTATTATTGCATTTATGAGCGTCTTTTCTGTCATATTGATGTATCCGCTTGCGTGGACTGTCGTAACTGCATTTAAGTCTACTGCGGATATCCGGATGAACCGTACGAAATTTTTCCCGACAGAGTGGACGCTTTACGGATTTCAGACCGCGTTTGAAAAGGCGCCTGTCGGGAGGTGGTTTATAAACAGCATAACGATTACTGCGGTTATTACCGTCGTAATTATATTGAGCAGTACACTGATCGGATATGTATTTGCAAAGTATGAGTTCAGAGGGAAAAAGGCGCTTTTTATTGTTATGCTTGCAACGATGATGATACCGGGACAGGTAACGATGATACCGCGGTATCTCATGATTTAGAAGATACATTTGTATAATACGGTCTGGGGAATTATTGTGCCCGGCCTGGTAAGTGCATTTTCCATTTATCTGGCCAGGCAGTTTATTGAGGATGTACCGGACAGCCTGTGTGAAGCCGCCAAAATTGACGGGGCAGGTCCCTTAAGGATTTACTGGAATGTGATTCTGCCGAATATCAGGCCGGCAATTGGCTCGATAGGAATCTTTACGGCGATGCAGGTATGGAATGATTATCTGAATCCATTATTAATGCTGAATGACATGGATAAGATGACGCTGCCGTTGGGACTGATTATTTTCGAGGGACAGAGGAGCACGGACCTTTCTGCAACCATGGCTATGGCGATGATCGTCATGCTTCCGATGATCGTGATTTTTGTTTTGTTTCAGAAGCAGTTTGTAAAAGGCGTGACACTTGGCGGAGTAAAGTGAAAAACGTATAAAAGGCAGGAAATATTATGAAATTAAAGGAGTTAACGGAACGGATCATGCTTCCGGAGGAAGCGGCAAGGTCTGTGATTCAATTGCAGATTCCGGAGGAAGAATATAAAGAATGGGAGGAATTGTTTTACAGCGACGAATGCATAAGGAAGTACGGAGTATATGGCCTGGAAGAGGTGCGGTGGCTTGCACTGTCTGTAAAGCTTAAATTATTCCGTTTGGGAAGACTGCAGTTTGAACCGATCCGGCTTGAGGAGGATATCGCCGGAAAAGAGAGAATCATACATGCCGGGACCGAGGTGTTAAATGTGCATATCCCGGAAGGAGAACCGTTGGATTATTCTGCGTGTATAGATTCTCTGCACCGGGCGAGAGAATTTTTCGGAGGAGGGAAGCAGATCTTTGTTTGTGATTCGTGGCTTCTGTCTCCACATTTGAGGGATGTATTGCCGGAGGACAGCAATATCCTTAAGTTCCAGCGGATGTTTGAGGTGACGAGAGTATATTATGCATTTCCCCAGGCAGAGCAAAGAATCTTCGGTGATATTCTGGAGGACAAGACTGCTTATCCGGAGGATACTTCATTGAGAAGAAATGCGAAGGCATATATATTGTCAGGTAAGGATCTGGGAATCGGACTGGGTTTTATAGAGGAGGAAGAGTATGCGGATACAAAAAGAGATAACATATGAGATGAAATTATTGAGTTCTCTGGCCAAGGTGTTTCCGGATGAGACTCCGGTATATCGGCCGGAATGTCAAATGCTGAGCGCGCTGCGGGGGGAGACGGTATCCTTTCAGGCAGCCTATACCGGAGACTGTTTTATGCGGGAGAGGCTGGACGTAAAGGTGGTATCTCTGATTGCAGAGCATGTGCGGCTGAGGACGGCAGAGCAAGTGCCGGTTGGACGGGCCGTTAACGGGATCGTAGATGACAATTATCTGAAGACTACCTCAGGGTTATACCCGGATCTGCTTCGGGATATCAGGGACGGAAAGGTGATCGTAAGTTCCCGTCAGTGGAGAAGCCTCTGGGTGGACGTAGAGGTGACGGACGAGGTTCCGGCAGGGGAGTATGAGATTGAGATTCGGCTTATAAAGGAAGATGAGGCGGTGTGCTCTGCAGTGCAGAAATTGACGGTGTACGGTGCGGCTCTGCCAAAGCAGAGGATTATGCATACAGAATGGATGCATGCGGACTGCCTTGCAGATTATTATCAGGTGGAGGTGTTTTCGGAAGAGCATTGGCGTATTCTGGAAAATTATTTCCATGAGTATGTGAAGCGGGGATGCAACATGATGCTGACACCCCTTTTTACATCGCCGCTGGATACGGCAGTCGGGCTGGAAAGAACGACTACCCAGCTGATCGATGTGGAAGTAAAAGACGGAGAGTATATTTTTGGGTTTGATAAGATGAAGCGGTGGGTTGATCTGTGTAAGAAATGCGGAATCGAGTATTTTGAGATGTCCCATCTGTTTTCACAATGGGGAGCGAAATATGCCCCGAAGGTCGTTGCTATGGAGGACGGGAAAGAAGAGAAGATTTTCGGGTGGCATACGCCTGCCGTGGGAGAGTACACAAAATTTCTTGAGAGCTTTCTGCCTAAGCTCACCGCGAAGCTCCGTGAATGGAATATTGCGGATGTTACTTATTTTCATATTTCAGATGAACCGAGGGAGGAACATCTTGAGAGCTATAGGGCGGCTAAGGAATCGCTGGGAAATATGCTGGAGGGCTTCAATACATTTGATGCTTTGTCCAGCTATGAATTCTACCGTCACGGGCTGGTCGACTGTCCGATTCCGGGTAATAATGAGATTGAAGAATTTCTGGAGCATGGGCTTACGGATATGTGGACCTATTATTGTACCGGACAGTTTTATGAGGTAAGCAACCGGTTCATGTCCATGCCGTCGGCCAGAAACCGTATCTACGGTGTACAGCTTTATAAGTATGATATTATCGGCATTCTGCACTGGGGCTATAACTTTTATAACAGTCAGTTCTCGACCAGGCATATCAATCCGTATGAGGTGACTGATGCAGACAGTGCGTTCCCGTCCGGCGATCCGTTCCTGGTATATCCGGGGGCAGACGGATATCCGGAGGAATCCATCCGTATGATGGTTCATTATGAAGCACTTACGGATTTGAGAGCATTAGAGCTGTTGGAATCCCTGACCGGTAAGGAATATGTGCTGGAATTAATAGAAGGAGAACTGGCAGAGCCGATAACATTTAAGAGATATCCGAAATCAGATATGTATCTCATAACATTACGTAACAGAGTAAACCGTGAGATCGCAAGGAGATTGTAAGGGTATTGTCCGGACAGGACTTTGGGTATACGAGGAGGATGTGTATGAAGACAACAATAACCCCGGCGATCTGCGGCTTCTGCGGCGGAGATTGCCTGGTAGATCTGCACTGCAGAGACGGAAGGGTTGTAAAGGTTGAGGGAAATAGGACGCTGCCCTTTTCTGACGGACGCCTTTGTGTAAAAGGAGCTGCTCTAAAGCAGGCAATTTACAGCCCGGACCGTCTGCTTTATCCGATGAAGCGGCTCGGAGAACGCGGGGAAGGCGGGTTTGAACGTATCACCTGGGAGGAGGCGCTGGACACCATTGCCGGGAAAATGAAAGAAACGAAGGAGAAGTACGGCGCAAAGTCTGCAATGGTGTATGTCGGACATCCAAAGTGGTTCCGTCCGTATCTGACAGATTTTGCGAATCATTACGGTACGCCGAATGTAGGGTCGGAGTCCAGTACCTGTGCCTATGCATTTATGCTGGCATGCAAGTGCTGCTTCGGGACAGATGTGTTTATGCCGCAGCCGGAAAATGAAAAGGGCGGGCACATGGAGAAGGGATCAGGAGAAAAGCTTCTGTGCTGGTTCGTCCAGAAGGATAAATGGCCGCGGCTTCAGGAAAAGGGATTGCCCGACTATCTTCGGTTCGCGGAGGACCAGATACTTTTTTTAAAAGAATAATGATAAGTTTTGTAGCACAGACCGCAAGGTCCGTGCTATAATCTTTTCAGGACAAAAAGTAAGAGAAAGGAAATTTTAGCTTTGAGTATTTATGATACACTGAATGATAAGCAGCAAGAGGCAGTATACCATACGGAAGGGCCGCTCCTTATATTTGCGGGGGCGGGCTCGGGAAAGACAAGGGTCCTGACCCACAGGATCGCTTATCTGATCGATGAACGGGGAGTCAACCCGTGGAATATTCTTGCCATTACATTTACCAATAAGGCGGCGGGTGAGATGAGAGAGAGGGTGGACGGGCTTGTCGGCTTCGGTTCGGAGAGTGTCTGGGTGAGCACTTTCCATTCCATGTGCGTGAGAATCCTGCGCAGGTATATTCATCTTCTGGGATATGACTCGAATTTTACCATCTATGACAGCGACGATCAGAAGACACTTATGAAGGATATCTGTAAGCTGTTAAAGATCGATACGAAGATGTACAGAGAGCGTTCCCTGCTCTCGGCCATTTCCCATGCAAAGGATGAGCTTGTGACGCCGGAGGAATTCAGGCTCCGGGCAGGCGGGGATTTCGGGCTTCTAAAAATCGCTCAGGTCTATGAGGAATATGAAAAACAGCTCAGGGCGAACAATGCACTTGATTTTGACGATCTGCTTGTGAAGGCCGTACAGCTGTTTCAGACGCATGCGGATGTGCTGGAGAGCTATCAGGAGCGTTTCCACTATATTATGGTAGACGAATATCAGGATACGAATACGGTACAGTTCGAGCTGGTGCGCCTTCTGGCATCCAAATACCGCAACCTGTGCGTAGTGGGAGATGACGACCAGTCGATCTACAAATTCCGGGGAGCAAATATTAAGAATATCTTGAATTTTGAAGAATATTTTGAGGATGCCAGGGTGATAAAGCTTGAGCAGAATTACCGCTCCACGAGTAATATATTAAATGCGGCAAACGCGGTCATCCGCAATAACAGAGGAAGAAAAGAAAAGGCGCTCTGGACCGATAAGGGGGACGGGAGCCGGCTTGATTTCCGGCAATTTGATACGGCCTATGACGAGGCTGAGTATATCGTGGAGGCCATCCGGAAGCAGGTGGCGTCCGGTAAGTTTTCTTACCATGATAATGCCATTCTTTACCGGACAAATGCACAGTCCCGTATCTTTGAGGAGAAGTTTGTAACGGCAAACATTCCATATAAGATCGTCGGCGGTATCAATTTCTATGCAAGGCGTGAGATCAAGGATCTGCTGTCTTATCTCAAAACAGTTGACAACGGACAGGACGACCTGGCGGTGCGGAGGATCGTAAACGTGCCGAAGAGAGGGATCGGGCTTACCAGCATCAACCGGGTGCAGGAATATGCTGCGGACCGGGAGATCGGGTTCTATGAAGCGTTGCGGGCAGTGGACCTCATTCCGAATATCGGAAGAGGCGCAGGGAAGCTGGAATCCTTTGCAGCGCTTATCGAGCATTTTAAAGCGGACGCGAAGGATATGAGCATTTCGGATCTTATGCAGGAGATCATTGATGATACCGGCTATATCGAAAGCCTTATGGCGGAGGACGCAGAAGAGGCGCAGGTTCGTATTGAAAACATCGATGAGCTTAAAAGCAAGATCGCGGCATACGAGGAGCTCTGTGACGACCGGGATGAGCCGGCAACCTTAAGCGGATTTCTGGAGGAGGTAGCGCTCGTCGCTGATATTGACAGCCTGGATGAAAGCAAGGACTACGTAGTTCTGATGACTTTACATAGTGCAAAGGGACTGGAGTTTCCGCATGTGTATCTGGCGGGGATGGAGGACGGAATCTTCCCGAGCTACATGACGATCACCTCGGAAAACCCGGAGGATATCGAGGAGGAAAGAAGACTTTGCTATGTGGGAATCACAAGGGCGGAGGAAGAGCTTACCCTTACCTGCGTGAGGCGGCGTATGGTCAGAGGAGAGCCTCAGTATAACAAGATGTCCCGTTTCCTTAAGGAGATTCCGATGGAGCTCTTATCAACAGGAAAATCCGTGAAGAAGGAGAATACGGAGGAGCCGGAAAAGATCGCGGCCTATCAGCAGGCCAAGGCAGCGGCGTACCAGCAGGCAAAGCAGGCGTTCAAAGCAAAGGCCTTTGCCGCGGCAAAACCGGCGCAGCAGTTCGGCAGTCCCTCCGGCGGCCTTACCTACGGCGTGGGCGACAGAGTGCAGCATATTAAGTTCGGAGAGGGAACCGTGACAAATATCGTATCCGGCGGAAGAGATTATGAGGTGACGGTAGACTTTGACACGGCAGGGACGAAAAAGATGTTTGCCATGTTTGCAAAGCTTAAAAAAATTTAAATATTCGTAACTGTTCAGTACTTTCACAGTTACAAATATTCACAAAATAAAAAGTCGTGTACATAAAAATTCTATATTTTGGAATAAATAAGTAGTAATCTTGATTTTATGATGGTATAATGGAGGCATAGCAACGAGTGCAGTGATAAGGGGATTTCTTTTATGGCATTCGGAGCGTGAGCAGAAGTATAAAAAAGAAAGGAGCGGGAGCATGAGCAGAGTAGAGGAACTTATTGCAGCGACCAGATTAAATGAATTAGTAAATAAAAAGGAAGAGGAAGATAAGCATTGTAAGACAGTACTGTGGGTACTTGCGATCGTAGGTGCGGTAGCAGCTGTTGCAGCAATCGCTTATGCAGTATATTGCTTCTTTACCCCGGATTATCTTGAGGACTTTGAGGAAGACTTCGAGGATGATTTTGATGATGACTTCTTCAATGAGGAAGATCAGGTATAGGAAAGCTGCGAGGTCTAAAGGGAAAAAGCAGGCGGAGAGCCTGCTTTTTATCTTTGTGAAGAAGGGAGTATGGCATGAAAAAGGGACAGATATATGAAGGAATCATAGGGGCGGTGGAATTTCCGAACAAGGGGAAAATATTTCTTAAGGAAGAGGATAAGACAGTTGTCGTAAAAAACGGAGTTCCGGGGCAGCGGATACGTTTCTCCGTAAATAAGGTCCGCAGGGAAAGGGCAGAGGGGCGTATTCTTGAAGTGCTTGAGCCGTCGCCGCTTGAGATAGATGCGCCCTGTCCGCATTTCGGGCAGTGCGGGGGCTGTACATACCAGAATCTTCCTTATGAGGAGCAGCTCCGTCTGAAGGAATCCCAGATCAAGACGATGATGGATGAGGCGGTGAACGGGGATTACATCTGGGACGGCATAAAGTCCAGCCCGGTAAGCTGCGGGTACCGCAATAAGATGGAATTCTCTTTCGGAGATGAGTATAAGGACGGCCCGCTGGCGCTTGGTATGCATAAGCGGGGGAGCTTTCACGACATTGTAAATGTGACGGACTGCCGGATCGTAGACGAGGATTACCGCCGAATCCTTGCCTGTACGCTGGAATACGCAAGAGAGACAGGCATTCCCTACTATCACCGGATGAGGCATACGGGGTATTTCAGGCATCTGCTTGTAAGAAAGGCCGTAAAGACAAAGGAAATACTGATTGACCTTGTGACCACGGGAGAGGAGATGCCGAACCTAAAGGTCTGGGCGGACAGGCTCCTTTCCCTTTCGCTGGACGGAAAAATCGCAGGGATCCTTCATACGAGAAACGACAGTGTTGCGGATGTGGTGAAGGACGAGGGCACGGAGCTTCTGTACGGACAGGATTATTTTTATGAGGAGCTTCTGGGGCTTCGCTTTAAGATCACGCCGTTTTCCTTCTTTCAGACAAACTCCCTGGGTGCGGAGGTGCTGTATAATATGGCGAGAGAATATATCGGGGATACGAAGGATAAGGTGGTCTTCGACCTGTACAGCGGTACCGGAACGATCGCGCAGATACTGGCGCCGGTGGCTGGGAAGGTTGTGGGTGTGGAGATTGTGGAGGAGGCGGTGGAGGCCGCAAAAGAGAATGCGAAGCTTAACGGACTCTCTAATTGTACCTTCTGGGCCGGGGACGTGCTGAAGGTGATCGGCGAGCTCGGCGAGGCGCCAGATCTTATCGTGCTCGACCCGCCGAGAGACGGGGTGAATCCGAAAGCGCTGGAGAAGATCATAAATTTCGGGGCGGAGAGGATGGTGTATATCGCCTGCAAGCCGACCAGCCTGGTTCGGGATCTTGAGATGCTGCAGGGGAGGGGGTATAAGGTGGAGAGAGTTGGGGGAGTTGATTTATTTCCGGGGAGTTATCATGTGGAGACTATTGTGTTGATACAAAAGAGAACCTCGTAGAAATCCTTTATTTTAGGCACTTTGCGAAGCATTTCATGTTCACTTCGGAGGGTGAAAAAATCCGAAATAAGCACCTCAAAAACTACTTTGACGTTTCAGTGGTAGTTGATATCGGGTGTGGGAACACAAACGGAAAATAAAGGTTTTCCGCAATCAACGTGTCTATGTAGTGTCCACCTTGCCGATAAAATATAGGCAACAGGCTCTTAGAAATTGAACGGGATAAGCGTATCATTAGAGATAGTGGTACGCTTATTTTTTCGCCCATTTGCATCTTTGAATATACTGGTATCTGTTTATATAATGAAAATAAAAAAGGACGGTGGCATTTATGAGAGAAAAGAAAAATCATTTATATGTGGATAGTGAAGAAAGAAGACTCCTGTTACATAGCCTTGTAGGATTAAAAAATCAGCTCATACAGCAAGGCAGATATACAGACTGCGTTGATGAACTTATTATTAAGGTTATCCATGCACCTGTAAAAAAGTTAAGGGTAGAAATGGCAGGAGGAAGTAATGTGCGATAAGGAATTTAAAGAACTGGTTAAAATAGCGGTCGAAAAACTAAAAGACGAATCTGTATTGAAACTGTTACAAGCGGATGCAAGTTATCAAAAAGATAGTAATAACGAGGGAGATGCAGAGGATGCCTTTAATGAGCTTGATTTGACGGAAAAGCAAAGGGCAGTTTGCCAACGCCTTTTAGATTGCAGGGATAAGCAGGATTTTGAATATGGCACTCATGCGTATATTGCAGGGCTGATGGATGCGTTTCATATTATGGCGGTATTGTTTCCAGAGAAATGGGATACAGAGAGAATAAAAGAAGCCTTATCACGAAAGAGCAGATAAGACGGATAATAAAACAGAATAAATTTTTACATAGCCGATTGGTGTAGTTTAGCAAATAAAACAGCCAGTCGGCTTTTTTTATTGCCATAAATCCTTTACATAGCCACCTTGACAAAGTGGCT
>CAQNVT010000158.1 GCA_948844705.1 uncultured Dorea sp. | reverse complement strand
TCCCCCATACACAGCATTCCGGCTCCAGAGAAAATTCACCCTTAATATGATTCTGTCCACAGAGGGCCTGGTACTTTAAGCGGATATACTCCATAATATCGGTCAGATTAATCTCTACTTTCTCACGAATCTTCTTGATATGCACCGTCACGGTCGCAATATCCCCAATCGATTCCATGTCCCAGATCTCCCGGAACAACTCCTCCTTCGTATACACATGATTCGGATGACTTGCAAGGAAGGTCAAAAGATCAAATTCCTTTGTCGTAAATGTCTTTTCCTCGCCGTTGATCCACACTCTCCTCGCCGTCGTATCTATCTTAAGGCCGCGGATCTCTATCACCTTATTCTTTGACACGGCGCTGCCTGTCAGACGGTCATATCTGGCCAGATGCGCCTTGACCCTTGCCACCAGCTCGCTGGGGCTGAAGGGCTTGGTCATGTAATCATCAGCACCCAGGCCCAAACCACGGATCTTATCTATATCATCCTTCTTCGCCGACACCATAATGATCGGCGTATTCTTCTCATCCCGGATCTTCCGGCATATCTCAAATCCGTCGACTCCCGGAAGCATCAGGTCAAGGATAAACAGATTGTAATCCTCGCCAAGCGCCTTTTCAAGCCCGGTCTCTCCGTCATTGGCCACCTCTACCTCGAACCCGCTGAGCTCAAGGTAATCCTTCTCAAGATCTGCAATTGTCTCCTCGTCCTCCACGATCAATATCCTATTCATTTATTGGCACCTCCTGATATTTCCTGAGAACAAAATACATTGTTGTTCCTGTATTCTCCCTGCTGGTCGCCCATATCTTGCCCCCGTGTTCTTCTATGATCTTCTTTACGATCGAAAGCCCGATGCCGCTTCCGCCCTTGGAAGAATTTCTCGATGCATCGGTCCTGTAAAACCGGTCAAATATATTCGGCAGGTCCTTTGCTGCAATACCCTTTCCATTATCCTCCAGCTCTACCTGCACAAAATCACCGACATCCTTCACGCGCAGATTGATCTTTGCCCTCGTCTTATCCATATATTTTGTCGAGTTATTTACAATATTATGAATGACTCTCTTGATCTGCTCCGCATCAGCAATGACCCGAACCTCCGGCTCTACATAATTAAAATATCCGAATTCAACATTTTTCGCCTCAAGCTCCAGCGACAGCTCCTCCGAGCAATCGTTGAAATAATCATTCACCGATAAAATACTGAAATCATAAGGAATCCTGTTCGTATCAATCTTCGAATACAGGGTCAGCTCGTTAATAAGAAGATCCATCTCGTTCGCTTTATTATAAATCGTGCGGACATATTTTTCCACCTTTTCCGGCGTATCCGCCACCCCGTCCATGATCCCTTCTGCGTATCCCTTGATCGTCGTCACAGGTGTTTTCAGATCATGGGAAATATTGCTGATCAGCTCCTTATTTTCCTTATCAAATGCAATCTTTTCCTCTGCATTGTCTTTGAGCCGTTTTCTCATATCCTCAAGGCTTGAGCAAAGCTGTCCGATCTCATCATCAGAATCCGGCTTAAGCTCGAAATCCAGGTTGCCCTCCTTAATATTGCCTGCTGCGACCTGCATCTTTTCGATCGGACGCATAACGCCCTTATATATCCAGACAATGAGCGCCAATGCCGTCAGGACAAGCATGATCACAATGCACAACAGCATATCCACAAAAAACTGCTCCACCTCCGGAATCACATTACTGACATCCGTAATAATAAATGCACTTCCCTTTTCTCCTCCCGGATACAGGAAATCCACCTGCTTTACAAGGGCCTGCGCCTCTCCTCCGAGATAAATTCCGTTTTCAGATGTAATATCAGACTCCCCATAATCCGGAAGCTGCGCAGTAACCTCCTTGACCTCCGCCGAATCAGTTCCTATATATACGAGAGTGCTGCCCTTGCGCACAAGCAAATATGTCTTCTTTTTCTTAAGCTTTCGGTTAAACTCGTCCAGAAATGTTGCATCCTCCAGATTTCCCGGCGATTCACGCGCCAGAACCTCCAGCTCATGATACGGCTCCTCCGTCACTCTTGCCAATACCTGCATCGGATTTGAAAGACTCTCCACCGTCGTTCCCGTAATACCATATGCTCTGTCTATCGCTCCGATCTGATAGCGTCCTAAAACCATAATCATAGCAGCAGATAATACGGCAGGAATTAATATAATCGTAAAAAATGCTATTATTAATCGGGTTTTGAACTTCATAAAAGTATCCTCCGTGAGTAAAGTATAGCACGAAAAAAGGCGCTTCACACGAAAGCGCCCATAAACTTTTATTAAAATTTTATAAATAGTTTACTCGTCATCAGGCCTTCCGGACAATTCATGCAGGTGCGTTTTGCGAATGGCGCGGAGTAAACCATTTGATTCTAAAGATATGCCTTCAAGGCCTCCGCCTTATCTGTCCTCTCCCAGGAAAGATCCACGTCTGTACGTCCGAAGTGTCCGTATGCCGCGGTCTGCTTGTAGATCGGCCTCCTGAGATCCAGCATCTTAATAATTCCTGCCGGACGGAGGTCAAAGTTCTCACGGATGATCTCGACAAGCCTGTCATCGGAAACCTTGCCGGTTCCGAAGGTATCTACCATAATCGAAGTCGGGTGTGCCACACCGATCGCGTAGGAAAGCTGAATCTCACATTTCTTTGCAAGTCCCGCCGCCACAATATTTTTTGCAACATAACGCGCCGCATACGCCGCGGAACGGTCTACCTTTGTGCAGTCTTTTCCGGAAAATGCGCCGCCGCCGTGACGCGCCATACCGCCGTAGGTGTCTACGATGATCTTGCGCCCGGTAAGCCCGCTGTCTCCGTGAGGTCCGCCGATTACAAAGCGTCCGGTTGGATTAATAAAGAATTTTGTATTTTCGTCCACCATTCCTTCCGGAATAACCGCGTCAAATACATATTTCTTGATATCCTCATGAATTTGCTCCTGTGACACCTCCGGATCGTGCTGGGTAGAAAGAACTACCGCATCCAGACGCTTCGGCGTACCATTCTCGTCATATTCTACCGTAACCTGTGTCTTTCCGTCTGGTCTCAGATATGTAAGAGTCCCGTCCTTACGGATCTCCGTAAGTCTTCTGGAAAGCTTGTGAGCAAGCGCGATCGGATACGGCATAAGCTCCGGCGTCTCATCGGACGCATAGCCAAACATCATACCCTGGTCCCCTGCACCGATCGCCTCGATCTCCTCCTCGGACATCTTGTTTTCCTTTGCCTCCAGCGCCCTGTCAACACCCATCGCGATATCGGAGGACTGCTCATCCAGAACAACCATCACGCCGCAGGTCTCTGCGTCAAATCCGTATTTTGCCCTTGTGTAGCCAATCTCACGAACCGTATCTCTTACGATTTTCTGGATGTCTACATAAGCGCTTGTCGTAATCTCACCCATAACAAGCACAAGTCCCGTCGTTGTGCATGTCTCGCATGCCACACGGCTCATCGGATCCTTCTCCATAAGTGCGTCGAGAATCGCGTCGGATATCTGGTCGCACATCTTATCCGGATGTCCCTCTGTTACCGATTCTGAAGTAAATAAAAATTTTTCCATAGGTATTCCCCTTTCCTTTTTCTCAGCTTTCTCCTCGAGGGTCTTCTCATGAGGGTTTCTTACAGGAGGTTTGAAACATCCTCTCCGTAATAAAAGAACAGCCCGCCATAAGCGGACTGTTTATCTTACATAACCAATCCTCTTATTGTTCGATTACTCGCTCAGGTTGGCACCTTCCCACACCGGGGGTTGCCGCAGCTTCACAGATCCTTTGTATCTCCACTGCTCTGAATAAGAGAAAGTCTGCATTATTAAATTATATATTTTCACATATAAATATACTCGTCTTTACGTTCCTTGTCAATATCTGTATGAAAATTGCCTATAATTGCCTATAATTTCATACCTTAACCAATCCGTGCATCTGAAGCCGGCTCCTGATCGCGCCGTTTGTACGGCCATGCCTTTGGGCTATCTCGGACATCTTCATACCCGCTTTAAATTCCTCTATCACCCTTGCGTCCTCCTCCTCTGTCCAACGCAGCCCCTTGTTCGCCTGCCTCTTAATGCCGCCGTCATCCTCGCTGCATACCGCCCTCGGTCCGGTGAAATACTCGACGACTCTCTTCTGCACTGCCTCCGGATATATCAGGAGCTGATACGCATATCCTTTCTGGCTGACCCTGTCCTCAGCCTTTATCCCCATCCCGGCGCCTTGTTCCGTCACTGATTTAACGAATCCCTCATCAGTCTCCTCTTCCGACACCAATCCCTCCGACACAAGATATTCCCATATGTCCGTTATCGTGGCTTTCTTCACGCAGTCGACGCTGCAGACGGCATTCAACCTGTCTCTGATCTCACTGATGTAACACTCTTCTGCATATTCGAACTTCTCTGCATCCTCCGTACTGAGACAGAACGCTTCCTTTCTCGTGCTTCTTTGCTGATTCTGTATGGCACCGAAGGTTCCCGGAATCTCTTCGTCTTCAACCGCCATACTGACCACGGCGTTCGGATTCGCCCTCTTAAATTCTGCAATCACATCGAGGAATCTCTGACCATACTTCCGGTACTTATTCTCCCCGACTCCCGACACCGCAAGCATTCCCTGCTTGTCTTCCGGAACTTTGGCGCACATATCGATCAGCGTCTTATCATTGAAAATAATATACGGCGGCATCCCCTCTTCTTTCGCAATGGTTGTCCGAAGCCCGCGAAGCTCCTCGAACAGCTTATAACCTGCGCTGGTAAGCGTATCCGTGCTGCGCTCCCTCTTTCTGCGATTCGCCGAAGGCATGTCCTTCTCTTCAAACTTCCGGATCATAACACGGGTCGCATCATCTCTCAACGCACTGATATCTCCCATCTGAAGAACCGGATATTCCCCGTTAGTCTGGACAATATACCCTTCTCTTAACATCTGGTCGATCAGTATCTGAATATCTTTTTCCCCGATATCCGCCAACACTCCGTTCTTCTTGTAAGTGAATGAGTATTCATCGCCTGCAATGGAGAATGCGCAAAGATTATCCCAATCTTTGAACCC
>CAQNVT010000157.1 GCA_948844705.1 uncultured Dorea sp. | reverse complement strand
CGCAATCTGCATGATATGGATCTGCGCAAAAAAGTTAACTTCAAATACTTCTTTCAGCTTTTCCATCGATGTCATAGTCAATAAGCCGCAGAGGTTTTCGGGCAATAATGCACAAAAAGAATCTTAACGTTTTCTGAATATTTCTAAAGAAATATGGAAGATTCTTGAGTAATAATTCATGACTTGTTATACTCTTTCATGTACTTGATAATATTGCATGACAGGAGATAAACATGAGAAAAACGTGTAAAATAATGGCTGGAGTGATTCCGGGATATAGTTTATTTCCGCTCACTCTGGCCCTTTTCTTTAATACGGCGGTTTACGAGGGAGCAAGGCTGATTGCCGGGAGATGGCATCATTATAATATGGAGAGCAGCCTGGACCGGATGCTTCCATTCTGGCCGCCGGCAATATCTGTTTATCTGGGATGCTATCTGTTCTGGCTTATCAATTATATTTTAATAGCGCGTCAGGAGAAGGAGGCAGTATACCGGTTTTTCTGGAGTGATTTTTTGTCCAGGATCGTTTGCCTGTTCTGCTTTCTCCTGATTCCGACGGCGAATGTAAGACCGTCGGTAGCATCAGGCGGATTTTGGAATCAGGCGATACTTTGGCTGTATTCTGTAGATGCGGCGGACAATCTTTTCCCGTCTATTCATTGTCTCGTAAGCTGGTTTTGTTATATTGGGATCAGGAAAAGGCGGGATATACCATTGTGGTACAGGGGCTTTTCGCTCATTATGGCGCTTTTGGTCTGCGCCTCAACATTGCTTACGAAGCAGCATGTGATCGCAGACGTCATCGGAGGTATTCTGCTTGCAGAAGTCTGCTTTTATATAGGAAGACGAAGAAGCGTTCCAGGTTTTTACAGACGGCTGCTTTTTCAAAAAGGAGGACGCAGGGCAGATGCATAATAAAAGGAAGGCAGTATGGGACGGCATATTTCTGCTTGTTGTATTCCTGCTTACAGTCTACGGTGTTTTTCATGGGGAGGATATGGGACAGATGCTTGCGGCTGTCAGGCAGGCGGATATCCGATGGCTGATCCCGGGTGTGGCTCTTGTTATATTTTTCATATGGGGTGAATCGATCATTATCTGGTATATGATGCGTTCCTTTCATATATTTTTGAAGAGGAGAGTCTGTTTTTTATTTTCTTCTGTCGGTTTTTTCTTCAGCTGTATTACGCCGTCGGCCAGCGGGGGCCAGCCGATGCAGATCTATTATATGAAGAAGGAAAAGATTCCGATTCCCGTGTCAACCGTAATATTAATGGTTGTTACGATTACATATAAGCTTGTGCTGGTAGTGATCGGTATGGTAATACTGGTGTTTGGCGGGGCTTTCAAGGAGCATTATCTGAAAGGAATATTGCCGGTCTTTTATCTGGGAATTTTACTGAATGTTTTTTGCGTCAGCTTTATGACGCTTCTGGTATTTCATCCGGTTCTGGCAAAACGTATTCTGACAGGAGGATTAGAATGGCTTGAAGAGCATCATCTTTTAAAGCGGCACAGGGAGCGCAGGGAAAAGCTATATGGCGCGATGCAAATTTACAGAGAAACGGCAGAATATCTTAAGCATCATAAGAAAATGATAGTTATTGTGATTTTTATTACTTTTGCACAGCGGCTGGCGTTATTTGGAGTGACCTGGACTGTTTACAGGGCGTTTGGCATGTCAGGAACAGGCATGTCTGATATTGTACTTTTACAGGCGGTGATTTCCGTATCTGTTGACATGCTTCCGCTTCCGGGAGGCATGGGGATCAGTGAGACACTGTTTCTTAAAATATTTATTCCCGTTTTCGGGCAAATGCTTTTGCCGGCAATGGTGCTCTCGAGAGGACTTGGATATTACAGCCAGCTTTTGATCAGCGCATTGTTCACGATAGCGGCGCAGCTTTATTATACGATATGGCGGCAGGAGAAAACAGGAAACGGGATTTTATGCAGGAGGGATTAGGATGATAGGTTTTTATGATTATACGGTAGTTCTCACATATATTGGTTTTGCATCGGGCGTTACCGGAATATTCTGTGCGTCAATGAAGCATTTAAGGCTGGCGGTCTTTTTTCTTGCCCTTTCGGGGCTTTGCGATATGTTTGACGGGAAGATTGCAAGAACGAAGAAGGACAGGACAGAGGATGAGAAAAGCTTTGGGATACAGATAGATTCTCTCTGCGATATGGTTTGCTTTGGAGTGCTTCCTATTGTCATATGCTTTAAGCTTGGGATGAGACATATTTACAGCATGGCGATATTGGTGCTGTATGGGCTGGCCGGAGTGATTCGTCTGGGATATTTTAATGTAATGGAGACAAAGCGGCAGCAGGAAACGGATGAAAACAGAAAATATTATCAGGGACTGCCGATCACCTCTATGGCCATTGCACTACCGATATTTTTTGTCGTTTCCCCGTTTTTTCCGGATCATCGGGCATTTTTGGCGATACTTCACGTTCTTGTTGCAGCGGTGGGCGCGTTGTTTGTGACGGATATCAGGATAAGGAAATTGTGGTGATTGTTTTTGTATGGCACGGCTGGTTAGCGTTTGTACGTTCTTACAGATAGGGAGGAAAAGATGCATTTAGTTGCCGACAGAAAGGGAAATATAGAGAAGGAGAATTCAAGGCAGGATCGTTTTCTTGAATGGATGTATACACATTTATCCGGCAGGATCATCCTGAAGCTGCTGGTACGGCCTGCGGTATCGCGTCTTGGCGGAAGACTTCTGGATTCGGGGATATCTAAGCTGCTGATCCGCCCGTTTATCAGGAGCCATCAGATAGACATGTCGGATTATAAGACGAAAAGATATATGTCTTATAATGATTTCTTCACAAGAGAGATGGCGGAGGAAGCGAGAAGGATAGACAATACGCCGGAGTCGTTCATAAGCCCCTGTGACAGCAGGCTTTTAGTGTGTAAGGCAGATAGTGAGAGCACATTTTTTATAAAGCATACACAGTATACCCTTTCGGAGCTTCTTAGGGATCGGAGGATTTCCAAACGGTATAGCGGCGGATATATATGGATTTTCCGGCTGTGTGTGGAGGATTACCACCGGTATATTTATGTGGATTATGGAAAGGAGTCTGCGAGGCGGCGTATTGCCGGGGTACTTCATACTGTAAATCCGGCAGCCGGCATCAGATTTCCGATCTATAAGGAAAATACGAGGGAATATTCTCTTCTTAACTCGGAAAATTTCGGAGTCATTCTCCAGATGGAGGTAGGGGCCATGCTTGTAGGAAGGATCGAGAACCGTCAGGAAGGGAAAATGGTTAAACGGGGACAGGAAAAGGGGAATTTTGCTTTCGGAGGCTCCACGGTTATCCTTATAACGCAGGCAGAAAGGGCAGTGCCGGACCGGGACATTCTGGAAAATTCAAAAAGAGGGATAGAGACACGGGTAAAGCTTGGAGAGCGGGTCGGCGAAGGCAAAGAGGGATCGGAATTAACAAAAAATCCTGCTTGACAAACCTGCGCTTACTGCATATAATAAGTAATACCCAACAGGGGATACGTCTGCGGACCATGCATAAGCTTTTTAAATTCGGGGCTTGTACTGGTTTCGACGGGGGTCTGGAAGTTGGAGAAGCCATCCGTAGCGGGACACTACGTTAAAAGTTCCAATTAAATATAAACGCAGACAATAGAGAATTAGCGTACGCTGCCTAATACGGCGGCAGTCGGCCCCGGGCTTTCCGCGGCTTAGGTAACCGGCTTCATCCTTAGCGGAGCACTTCACCCTCAAAGCTTTGAGAGGGCGGAAGAATCTATGAAGCTACTGAAGAATGCAGCCTGTCATTAGGCGGCTTTCGGAGGGAATGAAAGTATAATGACTGTGATGGGAGAGGCTCTGGTGGATGGGCTTTCGGACGCGGGTTCAACTCCCGCCAGGTCCATTTGAACGCATTAAGACGAAGCGTTCAATGCTTGAGGATGATTAAAAATTTCATGAGAAGGCGATAAAAAGGTACAGTGCTTTTAGTGAATTATTAAAAGCCCTGTATCTTTTTTTGGTACAAATTTTAAGGTTTTTGACTAATACATTTACTTTAAAGCATTATTTTGATAAAATGACATTGTTGATTTTAAGGAAATGAGAGAAAAAGGAGGAGAAACATGTTAGAAAAATTCTTCAGGCTGAAGGAAAACAACACAGATGTTAAGACAGAGGTGCTTGCCGGGATTACCACGTTTATGACGATGGCATACATTCTTGCTGTGAATCCAAGCATTCTTGCAGCGGCAGGCATGGATCAGGGAGCCGTATTTACGGCAACGGCGCTTGCGTCACTGATCGGTACGCTTTTGATGGCGTTTCTGGCGAATTATCCGTTTGCGCTTGCGCCGGGTATGGGATTGAATGCATATTTTGCATATACAGTTGTTCTCGGTATGGGGTATAAATGGGAGGTTGCGCTTACCGCGGTATTTGTAGAGGGTATCATATTTATTATTCTCTCTCTTACAAATGTGCGTGAGGCGATTTTCAATGCAATTCCTTTGAACCTTAAGGCAGCGGTCAGTGTTGGTATCGGTTTGTTTATTGCTTTTATCGGACTGCAGAATGCCAATATCGTAGTCAGCGGTGCTACTTTGGTTGAGCTGTTTTCCGTAGACGGCTATAACCTTGCAAACGGCGTGGAGGCCGGCTTCCAGGATGTGGGGATTACTGTGCTTCTTGCGGTTATCGGAGTGATTATCACCGGAATTCTTGTGATCAAGAATATTAAAGGCAATATTTTATGGGGAATTCTGGCAACGTGGATTCTTGGCATCATCTGCCAGCTTACGGGTATCTATGTTCCGAATCCGGAGATCGGTTTTTACGGACTTTTGCCGGATTTCAGCAACGGACTTTCTGTGCCGAGTATTCTGCCGGTTTTCGGAAAGCTTCAGTTTGACGGAATCTTTTCACTGAATTTCATTGTAGTTATCTTTGCATTTTTGTTTGTAGATATGTTTGATACGATCGGAACACTGATCGGTGTGGCTTCAAAGGCAGATATGCTGGATGAGGAAGGGAAGCTTCCGCGGATCAAGGGCGCACTTATGGCAGACGCGGTTGCCACAACAGTGGGCGCAGCAATCGGAACGACAACGACGACAACCTTTGTAGAGAGTGCTTCCGGTGTGACAGAGGGAGGAAGAACAGGACTTACTTCAGTGACAACAGCAATTCTTTTCGGACTTGCCCTGTTCCTTTCACCGATCTTTCTTGCAATCCCGTCCTTTGCGACGGCGCCCGCACTGATCGTTGTCGGCTTCTATATGCTGACGAATGTAGTAAACATTGATTTTAATGATATATCCGAGGCGCTTCCCTGCTATATATGTATTGCCGCGATGCCGTTCTTCTATAGCATTTCAGAAGGTATTTCCATGGGAGTCATCTCCTATGTGGCGCTGAATATTTTTACAGGAAAGGTAAAGGAGAAAAAGATCAGTGTGCTGATGTACGTGCTGGCAGTATTGTTTATCCTGAAATATATTTTTCTATAAAGTAAAAAAGCGGTTCGTTTATCGAATCGCTTTTTTATGAATTGCTGTAACATTTGAGATGTCTGTTCGTTATTCATATAAGAGGAGGTGATGAGGTGGAGAAGGATATTCTGGAACAGCTTTATAAGAAATATGCAAAACAGGTGTATCTGTATCTTTACTCCCTTTGTCACAGCCACAGCCTTGCGGAGGACCTGACTCAGGATACCTTTCTGAAAGCCTTCTGTACTTTGAAAACCACAGAGGTTAAGGCGCTTCCATGGTTTTTTACAGTGGCCAGAAATCTGTACCTGGACGAATGGCGGAGGGAGAAGCTCCGGAGCCGAAAGGAAGAGGAACATAAGGAGCGGCAGAATGAGGAGGATATTCTGGGGCAGCTGATAAAAAAGGAGCAGAACAAAAGGCTGTATCAAATGCTGCAAAGCCTTGGCGTGCTGGAACGGGAGGCCGTTGTTCTTTATTATTTTACCGGTCTTTCTCAGGAGGAGATAAGCAATGTACTGAAGGTTTCCCGCAGTAATATCCGGGTGATTTTATACCGGGCCAGGAGGAAATTAAAGATGCTTTTAAATGAGGATGAACAGGAGGGCGGGTGTAAGGATGAGATATAAAGAGAAGTTTCGGAAATATTTGGACGGAGAGCTTGAAAAAGCAGAAGCAGAGGCAGTCGAGGCAGATTTGGAGAGGATGGAGGTTCTTCTTTCTTACATGGATGAAAGTCTGGATAAGGAATTATTTGAGAAAGAGGAAAATGAAACCCGGGAGGAGCAGGATTTTCATAGAGAGATTACAAAGGCCGTGGATCGAAAGCTCCGCAAATATGCGGCTGCTTCTGGAGCGATCGTGCTGATTATAGTTATAACGCTTGTCTATGGGCTGTCTCCGTTCCTTAACATGATCTTCTATAATCCGGCAAGGACGGACGAGATATTCGATGAAAAGACAGAAAGCGCTGTTGTGTATCAGCCCTTTCAGCTTCCGCTGTCAGTATATATGGAGCTGTTCTGCGGCGAGAAAGGCTTTGCTTCGGCCAATGTAAGGGCAGAAGGCTTCGGCAGATATACGGTGGATGTACAGACACAGATTGACGGGGAGATCAGTCATCATCCCCTTGATCTGGTGAGAGATCATCTGTACCGGCAGGATATATCATGGAATATATCGGATCTTCCGGGTAATGCCTTTACACATTATTACAGCGGTGAGCTCGGATGCAGCATAGGAACGGAGGAGGCAAAGGAAAGGCTTGACGGGCTTCCGGAGTCCTTGAAGGTCAGAGCAGCGATTTCCTTTGCGGAAACGAAGGATGCAAAGGAGCTTGTAGAGTTTATGGGACGGTACGACGCACAGTATCTCTATATTCCGATTGAGGTTCATTCTGCAGGCTTTTCGGGTTACTGGGGCTTCATGCCGGAGGCAGCAGGGTATGATGTCACGGGAATGTATTCACAGGAGGAGTACCCGTATCTGGATTTGTGGCAGTATGAGGGGGGAGGGCTTTGTCCCCCGGAGGTACTTACGCTGCATGTAAAATCGATGCTTAAGTTTATGCTGACGGAAGAAAACAGGAAATTTCTTGAGATATTCGATTCTCATATTCCGGGAGAAAATGCTGCGGATACATTCAAATATCAGGAAGCGCTTGGTTATGTTGAAGAGTGTGGAATAAACGGATACGGAGCCGTTGTTTTTGCTTCAAAGACCCAGCTGCTTGAGCTTCTGGAGGATGCTTCCGTGGACGGGATATATATGCTTGACAGCAAGCTGGATTTAAATTAAAAGTCCATATTGTTTTCACAGAACAGACATATTTATCTGATAAAATGGTTTTATTATGTGAAAGGAAACAGGGCATATATGGATAGGATTAAAATACTGATAGTGGATGATGAGAGCAGGATGCGCAAACTTGTTAAGGATTTTCTGGAAAGAGAGGGATTCCGCGTCCTGGAAGCCGGTGACGGTGAGGAAGCGATGGAACTGTTTTACAGGGATAAGGATATCGCGCTTTTGATTCTGGACGTTATGATGCCGAAGATGGACGGATGGCAGGTGTGCCGGGAGGTGCGCCAGAGCTCCAGGGTACCGATCATCATGCTGACGGCAAGGGGAGAGGAACAGGATGAGCTTCAGGGGTTCGAGCTTGGAGTGGATGAGTATATATCCAAGCCCTTCAGCCCTAAAATATTGGTGGCAAGGGTGGAGGCGATCCTGAGACGTACCCGCACCTTTGACGCGGCGGAGGTTTCAGATGCCGGCGGTATCGCTATCGACAAAACAGCGCACCGCGTACAGGTAGACGGCCGTGACATCGAGCTTAGCTACAAAGAGTTCGAGCTTCTGTCGTATTTTGTTGAAAATCAGGGGATAGCTCTTTCGCGGGAGAAGATATTGAACAGTGTCTGGAATTATGACTACTTCGGAGACGCAAGAACGATTGATACCCATGTGAAAAAGCTCCGGAGCAAGCTTGGCGATAAAGGCAATTATATTAAGACGATCTGGGGCATGGGCTATAAGTTTGAGGTGGAATAGATGCGGCATTCGATAAAAAGACAGATGACATTTGTATTTGTCGGCCTGCTGGTGAGTCTTCTGCTGGTCCTGCTTGTGATAAATGTGAGGTTTCTTGCCCCTTATTATATCAGTAATAAGGAGACGGCATTTGTGCAGATGTATGCGGAGCTCAAGACGGCAATCGAGGAAAATACGATTGAGGATGCCCAGGCGGCAGGCATCCTGCAGGGACTTGCAGAAAAAAATAATATTTCTTTTCTTGTCATAGATGAGAAGAATAACCGTATGGTGACGAATGTTCATGATATGGAGCTGCTGAAAAATCAGCTGAAGGGCTATATGCTGGATCAGGCACAGAAGGAAAGCAGACTTCTTGACAGCACGGACAGCTACCAGCTCATGCAGTCGAAGGACAGATGGAATCAGACAGAGTACATTGAGATGTGGGGAAGGTTTGATGACGGGAGTGCATTCCTTTTAAGAAGTCCTTTGGAAAGTATACAGGAAAGCGCGGATATTTCAAACAGATTTTTAATTTATGTAGGCTGTACGATGATTGCGTTCTGTATTGCACTCGTATGGTATTTTTCCAAAAAGCTGACAGATCCGATCCTGGAGCTTGCGGTTTTGTCAGACCGGATGGCGAATCTGGATTTTAATGCAAAATATACGAGCGGAGGAGTAAACGAGATCGGGGAGCTGGGAGCCAATTTCAACCGGATGTCGGAGAAGCTGGAAAGTACGATATCAGAGCTTAAACGTGCCAATAACAGCCTTCAGATGGATATCGAGCGCAAGGAGAAGCTGGAGCAGATGCGCAGCGAATTTATGGGAAATGTTTCCCATGAGCTGAAAACGCCGATCGCCCTCATTCAGGGATATGCGGAAGGTCTTAAGGAAGGGGTCAATGATGATCCGGAGAGCCGTGAATTCTATTGTGACGTTATCATGGATGAAGCGGCGAAAATGAACCAGATGGTGAAGAATCTGATGGCATTAAATCAGCTGGAGTTCGGCGATGAGAAAATAGAGTTCGAAAGATTTGATCTGACAGAGGTGATACGCGGGATCCTGCAGAGCATGGAGATCCTGGCACAGCAGAAGGAGGCAAAGGTCATCTTCCGGCAGGACGAGCCGGTCTATGTCTGGGCGGATGAATTTAAGACGGAGCAGGTGGTGCGCAATTATATCAGCAATGCCTATAACCATCTGGAGGGCGAACGGGTAGTTGAGGTAAAGCTTATTCAGGCCGACGGAAAGGCGAGGGTGTCCGTATTTAATACAGGAGCTCCGATTCCGGAGGAGGCGCTTCCTCATATATGGGACAAATTCTATAAGGTTGATAAGGCGCACACAAGAGAGTACGGCGGAAACGGAATCGGTCTTTCTATTGTAAAGGCGGTAATGGAATCCTTCCACCAGAGATACGGTGTCGATAATTATGACAACGGAGTAGCATTCTGGTTTGAATTAGATATGGAATAGAGGGCGTTCCTGTGGTAAAATAATCCTGTTAAAGAGAATTATCGACAATACATGTGAAAGGATAAGGATATGATAGCAATCATAGATTATGACGCAGGGAATATAAAAAGCGTGGAAAAGGCGCTGAAGCTTCTGGGCCAGGAGACTGCGGTCACACGGGACGCAGGGATGATCCTTGATGCGGATAAGGTAATCCTGCCGGGAGTCGGAGCCTTCGGGGATGCCATGGAAAAGCTTGTAAAGTACGGACTTGATAAGGTAATCCGTGAGGTTGTGGATAAAGGTACTCCGTTTTTAGGAATCTGTCTGGGTCTTCAGCTTCTTTTTGAGCGAAGCGACGAATCACCGGGATCAGAGGGACTTGGTATCTTAAAAGGCGAGATTCTCAGGCTGCCGGAGAGAGGAGGGCTTAAGATTCCTCATATGGGCTGGAATTCTCTGGAGTTTCCGCGCAGGGGGAGATTATTTTCCGGACTTTCCGGGGAGCCCTATGTTTATTTTGTCCATTCGTATTATCTGCGTGCGGCGGATGAGAATATTGTGACAGCAGTGACAGAGTACGGCACGAGGATTCATGCCTCCGTGGAATCAGGGAATGTGTTCGCGTGTCAGTTCCATCCGGAGAAAAGCAGTGATGTAGGGATTCAGATACTTAAAAACTTTGTGGAGATATAGACGGAGGGCAAAATGCATACAAAGAGAATTATTCCCTGTCTTGACGTAAATAACGGACGGGTAGTAAAGGGCGTGAATTTCGTAGACCTTAAGGATGCCGGAGATCCGGTGGAGATCGGAAAAGCCTATGACAGGGAGGGCGCGGACGAGCTGGTCTTCCTTGATATTACGGCTTCCTCAGATGCAAGGGAAACCGTAGTGGATATGGTACGCAGGGTCGCGGAGACGGTATTTATCCCGTTTACGGTGGGGGGCGGTATTCGTACCGTAGAAGATTTTAAGGCTCTTTTGCGGGAGGGTGCAGATAAGATATCCATTAATTCGTCGGCGATCAATACGCCGAGACTCATATCGGATGCAGCGGATAAATTCGGAAGTCAGTGTGTCGTCGTGGCGATCGATGCCAAAAGGCGCGCGGACGGAAGCGGCTGGAATATTTATAAAAACGGAGGCCGCGTTGATGTAGGGATCGACGCGCTTGAATGGGCGGTGAATGTAGAGAGGCTTGGAGCCGGTGAGATCCTTCTTACCAGCATGGATTGCGACGGTACGAAGGCAGGCTATGACCTGGAGCTTACAAGAGCGGTTGCCGAGGCGGTCTCGATTCCGGTGATCGCGTCGGGAGGCGCAGGGACGCTTAAACATTTTGAGGAGGCGCTTACGGACGGTAAGGCGGATGCGGCGCTGGCGGCATCGCTGTTCCACTATAAGGAGCTTGCGATCAGAGAGGTAAAGGAATATCTGCACGGATGCGGTGTGGCCGTAAGAATTTAGTACAAAGGAGAACGGGTTATGGCGGCAATCAACAATGACTGGCTTGAGGCTTTAAAGGGTGAATTTAAAAAGCCGTATTACAAAAAATTATTTGAAACAGTGAATCAGGAATATAAGACAAGACTTATTTTTCCGCCGGCGGATGATATTTTTAATGCATTTCATCTGACGCCGCTTCATAATGCAAAGGTCGTGATCCTGGGACAGGATCCTTATCATAATCACGGGCAGGCTCATGGACTATGCTTTTCCGTAAAAAAAGGAGTGGAGATTCCGCCGTCCCTTGTCAATATTTACAAGGAGCTTCAGGATGATCTTGGCTGCACGATCCCGGAGCACGGCTGTCTTACGAAATGGGCCGAGCAGGGCGTACTGATGTTAAATACGGTGCTGACCGTCCGTGCACATCAGGCTAATTCCCACCGGGGAATCGGCTGGGAGGAAT
>CAQNVT010000156.1 GCA_948844705.1 uncultured Dorea sp. | reverse complement strand
TTAGAAAAGATGTTCGTTACGTTCATGATGAGATAAGCGACAATTATCGTTTTACAAATTTGCAGGCGTCGTCACTGGCGTATATACAAAGTCAAATGTATTCTCTGCAGTGTTGCTTGATAACGTCCTCACTAAATTATACGCCTGCGGAAGGTATCCGTCAACATATCTTGCAGAAACATATTGGCGTTCTCCCGGATTTCCGTAATAAGTATCGCTGGCAAGCAGTGCGTTTCCTGCCGCGTCTACATAATTTACAGTGTAAGACACCAGATCGCCGCTGATGCCATATGCAATTACATAGGATCTGTCGCCGTCTACGTTGAAGGTAGAAGCAACATTTGCGGCCTCCGAATTATCACGTCCGGCTATCCTTACACCCTTTACATAATATCTCTCGTCCGTAACCTTTGCGGAAGCCTGCGGGGTAATGTATACGGTCTCGTCATATTTTAACCCGCTGATCACAACCTGGTCGCCGCCGCCGGACACGGTTGCCGTCTCCGGAACCGTGATACCGTCCTTAGAAACCGTTCCCTGATTTCCCGCAAGCAGCTTTACCGTATAGGTATATTCCTCATCCGCTGCAAATGCAGTCTGACCGATCGTCATGATAAATACTGACAGAATCAGAAGACTTATCCGTATCTTTTTTAAATACTTCATATTATTTCCGCCTCCTTCTTACCGTCTTTCCTGTGGTATCCTCCGCTGCAGCCGCCGGTACTTCCTCACGGTCACGGCGAAGCCTTATCATTGCCGTTGCCAGAAGCACGATACCTGCCACAAGTGTAAGAATCACATATAACAGAATCTTTGTCTGGTCGCCAGTCTTTACCGATTCCCGTCCCGAGCCCGGATTGCCCGTAGCGCCCGGAAGCTCTACCGCGAAATCCATCTGCAGTCTCGCCAGAGTATTCTGGTAAACATTTCCCTGTGTCTCACCTTCCAGCCTTACTTTAAGCTTTACAACTCCGGTATCGTTATTCGTCATTCTGTCAAGATAAAAATAATCATCAAGCGTTGTAGTCGCTCCGTGGAGGCCGACGCCGTTGATCCTTCCGTCTCCTCCGAAATAGTCACTGGAGTAAAGTGTTGTAGTCTCTCCTGCCTTATCGGTATAAGTCAGCAGATAATCGTAAGCTCCGCCGGCTGCATTTCCCGCATCCTCCAGAGACTCCAGCACCTGGTTCTTCATATACCAGTCCACATTGCCGTTATAGTTATTACGAAGCGTAATCGTAAGTTCGATAGAATCTCCCGGCTGCAGCCCGCCTATCTGCTCGTCGATCTTCGCCGTGGAGAAATTACTCTCCATTCGTCTGCCGTCAAAGGTAACCTGCCATCCGGACTCACCCTGTCTGTCCTCGGCAAACGCCGTCATAGAGGAGGCGAGAACCAGAAGCGCCGCAAAGCATGTCGCAAATATTCTTTTCTTCATTCTCTCATTCCCCCTTACAGAATTCCAAGAGCCGCCGCATCTACACCCCATGCGCTCTTAATCGCATCCTGAGCATTGTGCGTCTGCACCGCATCCACCTCTACATCCAGATGGAACTCTACACCATCATATTTATAAGTCGTAGTAATAATATTGTCCTTCGTTGTTATCGTAACATCCTGTGCGATCTGTCCGTCAATGGCGATCGTGTCTGCAAATGCCGCCGTCTTCTTGCCCGACGGAAGGATTCCCTTGTAATAAAGCTCTATACACTCTTTATTCTTCGCATCCGGCTCCGGGTTCACCCACTGACCTCCGTTGATCAGATTCAGCCTGATCAGATCCGGTGAAAGGGTCGTTACTTTCTTCTGGTTCTCACCTTCGCCTTTTGTCCAGTATTTATAAATCCTTACGCGGACATATTCATCAATACTTCCGCTGTTCTCTACGGTAAGCTCCTCCGTATACTTCTTGTTCAGAACCAGCTTCCCGTCCTTCTCATCGGCCAACATGTTCTCAAGCAGCGCGCCGCTTGTTTCCACCCATCTGTCGCCGTCGTAATCACGGCGTGTAATGGTATTTCCATTTTCCAGAAGGCTTACACCGATCTGTCCTACACGGATCTGCGCCGTATAGTTCTCACTGTAATAGGTAAGCGCCGCTCTGGTGCTTCCTACCGCGCTTCCAAGGAGCAAGATCACTGCCAGCGCAAGGAGCATATATGTTATTTTCCTGCTGCGGGATGCCCTACTTATCTTTTTCATTAGTTACCATCCCCCTCTCCTGTAATAACCTCCTCATAATCGGTATAAATCGTATCCCAATTAGCGTATGTTTCGCCGTTCTCCCTGTAAAGCACCGGTGTACACTCCTGAACAACAACTACATTGAATTTATCCTTGATAAATTCTGTTGCCGTCGCCGGATCCTCACCCGGCTTCACAAGCCCTGTCGTATCAATCGCTACATCCAGCTGCGACGTCCTCTGGCCAACCGGAAGTACCGGCCTGTAATACCAGTATCCGTCCCCTCCGTCATACCAGTCGCCGTTACCTTCTACATCAACGTAAGAAACCGTCACGCCTGCCCCGTAAAATACTTTCACACGGACAAAGCAGTCTCCTCTGTCTGATGTATTGAGCAGTGTAATGTGCTTTGTCATCTCGCTGACATCTTCTTCAATCTCCGTCCTTGTACCCATATTCACTACATGACCGCCTTCGGCCGACACATATGTAGTAAAATACGCCATGGAGCTTTCGATCGTCAACGCTGCCACAAGGCCAAGAGCCGCGGCCGACATTGCAGCTACTTTTTTATATTTTCTCATCATCTTCATTCCTGTCGCAGCCCCTTTCTATTGTCCTGATGTCCATTCCCAGCCCTCGTTTCCGCTGGTAAACTCATTCGTTACTCCATAACCGCCCCGGTTTCCGCCGTTGTATTTGTTTTCAAATGTTACTGCAGCAGTCTCTACCACTGTGCCCCCGACCGTCTGGCCGACCGCCGCATCCGACCATATCAGCACATCCTGTGAAACAGCGCCTTCAATCTCATAGCTGGCGCCGGAATAAATCTCCGTAACTCTCACCGTAACTCCCGCCGGGATCTTATCAAGGGTTACCGTCTCGGCTGCCAGTCCTTCGTGAGTCGTGCTGACTACCTCGCTGTATACCGGCTTATTCTCCGAATCATAAAGCAGATTCCCGTCCGCATCTATAGCTTCAACGCTGAATACGAATGTTGTCTGTCCTAACGTCTCATTATAATTCAGCAGCTCCTTACGGATCTCCAGGTGACCGAACTGCGGCTCTGCCTCCGGCTTCAAACCAATCGTCGTTTCATAAACCCAAGTATCGCTTCCCTGTCCTGTCAGTGTATACTCACTGCTTGGAAGAGCTGTCAGATACGGGGTAAATGTATATTTCGTAGTATAATCCGTATTATATGTCTCTTCCGGTACTACAAGGTACATGCCTGTTGCCAGATTATTAAACTCTGCAACACCGTCTACTGTATTCTGTTGAGCTACCGGCGTTGCTTTCTCCAGATCTTTTACCGCATCCTCAGCCTTAGTTTTCCACTCCTTTGCTGTCGTATCGCTGTTGATATCACTAAAATTTACAGTTCCAAACGGTTCCAGATTCGTATACTTCTGTCCGGTCACATCGACTTCCGCAACCCGGTAAAGAGCCACCGGGATACTCATCTTCTTAAAATCCTCTACATATTTCTGATTCTGCCCGGCCTGAGCTTCCTCAGCGACTACGATATCCACGGATACCGTAATACTGCAATCCGTCTTGTTAACATCAACTGCATCCGCCGCATAAGTCTGACTCACCGACACCCCGGTAAGTGTCATAAGCGCCGCCAAAACCAATGCGCATCCGGTTTTTCCTTTCCTGCTTATCTTCAACTTTCTCCCTCCTCACGGTTCTTACGTCTCAGTTTTCGTTTCTGTCTCAGTTTTCGTCTCTGCCTCTGCTTTTGATTCTGTATCTGCCTTCTTCATGCTCTTCTTCTTTGCGATCCGGCGCATGATCAGGATCGCCAATATTGTCACTCCAAGGCCAAGCAGGAGATATAACATATAATAGTTCTGGATCGCCTGCACCATGGAATCAACCGGTGTGCTCTCAAGCTCTCCGTCATATGGGACTCTGTGTCCCCGTACCAGCAGACGATGGCTGTTGACACCATACGGTGTACAGGTAAACAGGGTCACATAATCCTGACCTTCTTCAATCTTCATCGCCTCTTCCAGCGCATCATAATCATCCTTGTCAATCATCGGAAGAATCTGATCCACCTCATATGCCAGATCCTCATTTAATATATGAAGATAAAATCTGTCCTTCTTCTCCAACTGGTCTATATCAGTAAACAGCTTTGCACTCGGAAGTCCCCTGTGCGCGGACAGAACACTATGGTTACTTTCCCCTCCGATCGGAAGCTTGGTCCCGTTCAGATGTCCTACTCCGGTCTGGATCACATCCTCGTCTGTCCCATGATAAATAGATAATCTAACATTGATCTTCGGTATCGTAAGGTACCCCATGATACCGTCTCCGGCTACGTTGAGCACCTTCCAGTACTCGGTGCCTTTGATATCTTCCGATTCCTCAATTCCAAATACATCCGTGCGGATACTGTTCTGGTCAAATGTCTGGTTATAGCTTCTGGCTGCTTCCCACTCTGCTTCAAAATCCTCTTCACTCATCTCGGCAACTACATTATCATAATTGGAAATGAGCTTTGACTGCCGATAGGTATTCCACTGATTCGAGATGGTCGGATATGCCAGAATCCCGAATCCCACGAGAAACAGCAATCCAAACAGAAATGTGGATATCTTTCTTTTCATAGCTACTCCTCTTGCTTCTCTCCGGTATCCGTTCCCGGTTCTATATTCACTTCCTCAGCCGCTGCTGTTTCTGCGGACTGAGCCTGAGTCTTCAATGCCTCTCTCTTTTTCTCCCTTTTATATAAGAAGAAACTAAATATACCTGTGATTAACAATCCAACTACGATCCAAAGTATATAATTGGTATGTAAGCTCATGTTATTAAGCGGTATGCTCTCGTCTTCCACTCCCGGAACATACGGAACTCTGTGGCCCCGAACCAGCATACGGTGACTGTTTACTCCGTAAGGCGTACAGGTAAGAAGCGTTACAAGATCCATCCCCTCTACCACTGATAAATCATTTGTATTCTCCGGCTCAACTACAGTTATCTTATCCACCTGATAGCAGAGCGTATCATTTAATACATGAAGCAAAAAATGATCTCCTTCTTTCAATTTATCAAGGTCTGTGAACAATGCTGCACTCGGAAGCCCCCTATGGGCAGTAATGACTGCATGAGTATTCTCTCCGCCTACCGGAAGCGAACTCCCTTCCAAATGTCCTGCCGCTTTCTCTAATACTTCCTCCTCTGTGCCATGAAAAATTGGGAGTTTAATCTTAATTTTAGGGATTTCCACAGTTCCCATAATACCGTCATCTGCAATGTTAAGGCAAGACATATATGCAGAATCTTCTTTTGATGCTTCTGCATCCGCAAATGCATCTGGAAGTATGCTTGGAAGCAGTTCATTATTATATTCAGTTGCCATTTTCCACTCTTCATCATAATCAAGCAATCCGGCCGCTTCTTTCTCAGCCACTACCTGATCATAATTACTCATCAGTCTTTGTTGTCTGTAATTATTCCATTGATTTGCCACAAACGGATACAGCAACAAGGACAACCCGGCTATAAATAAAATGACTATAAGAATTTTGCTTGTTTTCTTCTTCATCCGGACTCTCCTTATGGTTGTATCTATGTTTCCTGTCTTTTCTGCTCCGGGACAAATATTGCCCCGGAGCTCCAATAAGTAAGTATACTTCTAAATATCTCTGTAATTATTTAGCAGATTTTCTGCGGCTTGCAAAGAATAATGCTGCTGCGATAATCATAATCGCACATCCGCCGATGGTAAAGATTGTAGTACCGATACCACCAGTTGATGGAAGAGATGTAAGCTTGGTATTTTTAATAGCGTTCTCACCCTTTAATGTTATTACTGTTCCATCTCCTGCAGTTCCTTCTGTAACTGTCTCTGTTGCACTAGTAGTTGTTGTCATCTCTTTTACATATGCTGGCTGAGCATCTTCATGTGGTTTAGCACCATTGTAGAATACTCCCTTATAAATCCAACCAACTGTCTGTGCCGGCTGTGTTGCTGCATCTTTTGCCTCAGTTGTGTATTTATAGTTCGTTTCCGTAATTTCAGTACGTGTGATTGAACCAGTTGCATTGGTCCAGTCTACAGTTATCGGGAAGATCTCATCATTCAAAGAATATCCTTTAGGTGCTTCAATCTCTCGGATCCAATAACTTCCAGCCTTAACACTCGTTGAAGTAGCGACACCAGCCTTATTTGTTACTACGATATCAAACAAATTCTTGCATTCTTTATCTGTATAGATTCCGAATTTTGCTCCTTCCAAAGGCTTTTTGCCATAGATCGGAAGAGCACACG
>CAQNVT010000155.1 GCA_948844705.1 uncultured Dorea sp. | reverse complement strand
TTTTAAACCAGTTTTGGTGCAAGTTGCAAATGCTTTAATCAAATCCAAGAAACATCCTGAAATTACGAACCGTTATAGATGTATCAAAGCACGGCGGCGACCATGCTTCTGGCGATCGTAGGCTTTATGATCCTGTATAAGATCTGTCAGCCCTTTAACGCAGTCCGTATTGCGGTATGGATAGGATGTGTTATCGGACTTTTAGGCTGCAGCATCTTTTTGCCGGAGCTGTTTGCCATAACCGGAATGTCCACGGAATGTATCATGCTGTTTGTTGTATTTTCCATAGCTACAGAGCCGGTGCTTCGGTATCTGACACTTATGGTGAGCGGCATCCGTACGTTTATTTGTGGTGAACGGAGTGAACAATAACTGTTAAGGAGGTGCGAAAGATGTATTCAGACATACAGATCTATCCTGCGGGCAAAGAAGATGTACCTGCAATTCTTAATATTATGGAGGAGACTTATCATCAGATGGAGCATCCTGACTGGTTTTGTATTGATGATGGAGAATTTTTATACCGGCATGTCAGTCGTGAAGGCTTTATATTAAAGGCAGAGGTTTCAGGAGAGATTGCCGGCTTTCTTGTTATACGCTGCCCGGCTGACGCGAAGGATAATCTGGGAAGCTATCTGAAGCTTTCGGAGGAAGAGAAAGCCCTTGTAGCGCACATGGAGTCTGCAGCGGTAAAGGATGTATACAGAGGACGCGGCATTCAAAATAAATTGATGGCGGAAGGGGAAAGACTTCTCCGGGAAAAGGGATATCGGTATCTTATGGGAACAGCTCATCCGGATAATAAGTACAGTGTAAATAATTTCCTTAAGCTCGGTTATGAAATAGCCGCGAAGGATCTCAAGTACGGCGGGCTGCCAAGGTATGTGTTCTGTAAGAGCAGGAAAGAGGGATGTGCGGAGGAAAAGAAGAATGAAGAATAGGGACGGAAGAGTGATACTGCCGATGATTTATATTATAGCGCTTACCTTATGTCTTCCGCTTAATATCCTTTATTTTGCAGTGGCTTCTAAGTTGTGTGGCCCTGATATGGAGCATATAGGGTGGGTGCTTCCCGTATATTTTATTCTGTGCGGAGTATATTTTTTTGCTGTGTTTGCGCTGGGGGTTTTAAATATTGTCCAGTCCTTCGCCGCGTGCAGAAAGCGGGATGTCGGATTTTGTATAAAAGGTATGTTGATTCATAAGTATGGTCTGGTAATATTTTTTATTGTTAATTTTATGTGTGCATTTCTGATCTACGGTATCGGAGGGCTTGGGATCATTATGGGAACCCGTGGGATTGCCCTGATTTTCGGAGCATTCTGGCTTCCGGGATATTTTGTGCTTCTTGGCATTACTGTTTTTCTCACATGGCTGTCCCTTGTGCCGGGAGGTGTGTACGGCATACAGGTTATAAGGCTTAGCAAAGATTCTGGAAAGATCAGTGCGAAGGAAGCTTTCGTGCAGGGGATCCTGCAGTTTTGCTTTCTTCTGGATGTACTGGGCGCGATGTATCTGTCTGTTGCCAAGTGGCATGCAGGAAAGAAGAGCGCCTGTGTGATCGGGCTCTTATATATCACAGGCATTGCAGGATGTATCGGACTTTTTATATTGATACGGATGTAAAAGCCGGATAACCGATTGGCTCGTGTGGAACGGAGTCAATCGGTCTTTTATATTTTTTGGCGGAAATTGTAACCATATTAAGAAAAGCCGCGTCTAATAAGTGTAAAGATATCTTAAAAACAGCGTTAACGCCTGTGAAGGAGGCAAAAGATAATTAATCATGGATGAGAGAAGACAACTTAAGCTTGTAAAAAAAGCGGTAAATGGGAATCCGGATGCTTACGGGGAGCTTATAAAGGAATATCAGGATTATATGTACAGGACGGCATATTTATATGTAAGAAACGAAGAGGCGGCCCTGGATGCTGTCGGGACAGCGATATTAAAGGCATATCAGCAGATACATACATTAAAGCATCCGGAGTATTTTAAAACATGGATTACGCGGATCCTGATCCGTGCGGCATATGACGAGCAGAAAAGGCTTATGTGCCGCGGTGAGCTTAAAGAGCATTTGGTAAAGGAATCACAGGAAGGCGTGTCTTTGGAGGAAAAGTATGACATTAATATGGCCGTTACACAGCTGTCGGAAAAATACCGTACGGTTATTATTCTGAAATATTTCGGTGAATTTTCGGTAAAGGAGATTGCAGACATCATGAATACGCCGGAGGGGTCTGTGAAGGCATATTTGAGCCGTGCAAGAGACGAGCTTAAAAAGATATTGAAGGAGGACTATATATATGCAAATTAGATTTGATGAGATTTCTGTGCCGGCAGAAAAGCTGGACGCAGTTGTCGGTGAAAGCATGCAGAAGATCAGAAAGACATATAGAGAAGGAATAAGAAGAAGGAGGATAATAAGGTGGGCGTCCCTGGCAGCAATCTTTGTACTTGCGATGGGGGTTTGCTTTACGAATCCTGTACTTGCGGCGAAGCTTCCGCTGGTCGGGCATATTTTTAAGATGGTTCAGGATGAGCAGATGTATCCGGGTAATTTTGATGAGGTGGCACAGCCGGTTGAAGATGATAACAGCAGTACATCGCAGGGAGTTACGATAACATTGTCGGAAATTTACAGCAATAAAGAGGCTATGAATGTCTCGGTAATGATCGAGACAGAAAAGGCGTTTCCAGAAGAAGTGAAGGACTCTAATATACAGGGCGGGGATGACATCGGATACCGGATGTATCTTTTTATGGAGCAGGAGTTTGATTTTATGGAGGTGCCTGAAGAATATGAGCCATGGCAATGGCCGGGGGAGGATTTTGAATGGGTGCCCCTTGATGTGAAAGGAGAATATGTAGACGATCATACCTTTATCGGGGCTTTCCGTATAGATTACAGTTTGCTTCCTGTCGAAATATCAGAGATTCCGGAGACATTTCACTGGAAGCTTAGGATAAATTCCGTTGATAATCTGGACGGCTATAGCAAGGAGGGAGAGTGGGAATTTGAAACAGATGTGGAAGTAGATACCAGCAAGGAGCCCAAGGTTGTTCAGGTAAATGAGAGCGCGCCGAACGGAGCGGTTCTTACAACTGTAACAATGACAGATTATGAAGTGAGGGTAGATTACGGATATGACGAATCAAAGGTACAGCCTGGTTACGAGAAATTTGATTCGGTGCAGAGCGAGATGTTTGATGCAGACGGTAAGCTTATCAGAAATAAAGTCGGGATGTTTTCGCCTGCAGAATACAATTTGTCCAGGATAACGGTGTATTATTATGCGACGCCTACAGAGGCTGATTATCAGGTGGTTCAGGAAAAAGTACAAGACGAGAGCTTTAAGGATGAGCTTATCGAATATATGGAGAATATTTCCATACAGAAAACCGTTATAAATCTGGAGTAAAGAGTACAATGCGCGCCCGCTAAAGGACGCGCATTATCCCGTGGGAGGGAAAGATAATGTAATTTAAGGTTCACACAGGTCTGTGCATTTACGCGACGCAAAGCTAGTCCTTTAGGGCACAGACCGTGAGAAAGTAATTCAGGAGTGAGCAGTAACAATTTAAGGGACAAATTTCGACAAAATGCAGACAAATTGTGAAAAATTTATAAAAGTATGTTATTATATATTAGGGTGTACCGTTTTGGGGGAACATCATCACAGACACGAGGAGAAATATCATGGCAGTACATAGAAGAGGCAGGAGAAAAAAGAAAAAAACAGCAAAAGTCAATAAGAAATTAATATACGGCATAGCAGGAGGAAGTGCGGGCGCGGTACTTTTGGTGTATGTAGGAGTAGCGCTTTATTTTTCGGCACACTTCCTGCCCAATACGGAGATTAACGGGCATGAGTGCTCCGGAAAAACCGTTAAAGAGGTGGAGGACATCTTTAAAGAAGAGATGAAGGAGTACAGCCTGACGGTATATGATAAGGACGGACAGAAAGAAGAGATTACGAGCGAGGACATTGCTCTTGAATATAAAGAAAGTAAGGATATGAAGAACGCCCTGAAGGAGCAGAATTCATTTTTGTGGCCGATGGCTATGTTTTTTAAAGAAACCGGAGAGGTTACGGTTGATCTGTCCTATGATTCCGGACAATTTGACCAGAGGGTACAGTCGCTTAAGGCGATGACTGCCGAGCAGCTTCCGCCTGAGTCGGCGCGTCCGGAATTTAACGGAAGCCAGTTTATAGTAAAGCCCGAGGTCTACGGGACGGCAGTGAAGCCGGAAGCTGTAAAGGAAAAGATTGCTTCGGCGATCAGGGAATTAAAGCCTGCGATCAATTTAAAGGATGAAAATTGCTATGCGGAGCCGGAGTTTACGTCGAAGTCGTCTGAGGTTATACAGGCGTGCGAGGAGATGAACCGTTACTGTCAGGCAAATATTACATATTCCATGGATGAGCCGGTCGTTGTCGACGGAAGCGTTATATCGACATGGCTGTCCTATGACGAGGAAATGAATGTAACGCTGGATGAGGGCGCGATTAAGAAATGGCTGGAGGAATTCGGAGATAAGTATGACACCCTTGAGGCAGAGAGAACCTTTACGACGCCGACAGGAAAGACTGCAACGGTATCCGGGGGAGATTACGGCTGGTCTATTGATGAGGATACGGAATTTGCAGCGCTTAAGGAAGCGATTACGAATGGGGAAACCGTCACAAAGGAGCCTGCATATTATGTGGGAGGAACTGCCGCGTCACACGGCATGCCCGACTGGGGAACTACCTTTGCAGAGGTAGATATAACGGAGCAGCATATGTGGTATGTGTCAGACGGCACGGTGGTGCTTGATACGGATGTGGTAACGGGAGAGCCGATTCCGGAAAGAGCAACGCCGACCGGAGTTTATGTATTTAAAGAGAAAGCGTTAAAAGCAACGCTGGTAGGCGAGGTTGATCCGTCAACAGGGCAGCCGAGCTACCGGACCCCGGTGGATTACTGGATGCGTATTACATGGGAGGGTGTCGGGTTCCATGATGCTAACTGGCAGACGGCCTTTGGCGGAGAGCGGTATAAAATACATAATGTCGGTTCCCACGGATGTGTGAATATGCCGGTTGGCAAGGCGGCCGAGCTCTACAATCTGATCGAGGTAGGAACACCGGTCATTATCCATAATTAAGAAGATATCTGATTAACATTGAATATAGAAGGGAGAAATGTTACAATACTGTCAGAGAATCATGAACGTGCACTGTACTGTATCTGACGGATGAAGGGGGAATTGTTATGACAGAAGAATTAATCAAGGAAGTAAAGAACATTCAGAAATGCCTGATCAATAAGGAGATGACAGGCGAGGAATGGGAGGAGAAGATGGAGATCGTCCGCAAGCTGGAGGATGTATCTACTTATCTTAAGGATGCACTTGGGAGGGGTATTGAGTTTTGATATCTGCGCTTATATTCGATATGGACGGACTTCTTCTGGATTCCGAGAGAATTGTCAGGCGTTCCTGGGAGGAAGCAGGGGCGCAGATGGGGATTCCCCATATGGGAGAGCATATTTATCATACGCTGGGTCTTAACAGAGCAGGAAGAGACGCTTATTTCCGCGAAGCTCTGGGCAGGGACTTTGCAATAGAAGATTTTTCGGAGCGGATGAGTAAATGTTTCTACAGGATCGTGGATTCTGAAGGAATGCCTCTTAAGTCGGGAGTAAAGGAGCTTCTTTCTTATGCAAAGGCTTATGGTTATAAGACTGCCGTTGCCACATCTTCGCGGAAGGAATACAGTACGAAGATGCTAAAGGATGTGGGGATATATTCCTATTTTGACGGGGGAGTGTTCGGAGACATGGTGCAGCATTCAAAGCCGGATCCGGAGATTTACAGAAAGGCATGCGAGGCTATTGGGATGCTGCCGGAGTGCTGTCTGGCGTTGGAGGATGCTCCGGCCGGAGTGTACTCGGCACATGCGGCGGGGCTTAAGGTCATTGTGGTGCCGGATCTTTTGGAACCTCCGGAGGAAGTGATCTCGCTTACATATAAAAGGTGTAATACACTTCATGAGGTGATTCCGCTTTTGCGGGACGGGATTCCCAGAAATTAAGATAACAGGTAACTGTGAAGGTACTGAACAGTTACGATAACAGAATAATATATCAGGATAAAAAGAGCCGCTGCAGACAGGTGAATAATGAATCATCTGTGGGGCAGCGGCTCTTTTTCTGTTTGGCTTGTTATGGAAGTCATTTGCCGTTCTATGATCAGGCTTCACTCATCACCTCGTCCAGAGCAGACAATAACTGATCTCTGTCAAAAGGCTTATAGATAAATGTCTTCGTACCAATTGATTTTGCTTCCTCGATCGTATCATCGTATGCCAGAGAAGATACCATTATGATCCTGGCATCCGGATGATCCTCCAGAATTGCCCTGGCGGTCTCCAGTCCGTCCATACCCGGCATAATAATGTCCATTGTCACCAGGTCCGGCAATACCTCGCTATATTGCTCAATGGCCGTCTCTCCGTCCTGACAGAAAGACACTACCTCATAATCTGAGTTCTCCAACATCTTTTCCATCTGCAATTCAACGACCCGTGAATCATCTACAATCATGACTTTCTTTCCCATCATGAACCACCTCTTTCTAAATATATTTATGCATTTTTATTTTACCGGCGTAAAATGACTGAGACGTGCTCCTTCATTTTTGTCACTGGAATAACAAATTGCAAATTGCTCTCTTTGATTCTCCGGTTGGTAACGTCCGTTATAAAATTCCGGTATTCCAAACCGAGATGCCACTTTGGTAACCTGAAACAGCCGGGAAGCAATATGACCGCACAGTACGTTAAAATATTCCTTCGTAAAGTCCTCCACGTCCTGCGGGGTAACCTCTTCTGCCTGCAGCATAGACTGGGTCAGCCGGGTAAACATTGCCATATCCGCACATAAAGCCAGGCTGGAATGAAACCCTCTCGCAAACGCGGCATGTACGGTACAGGCATCTTCATCCAGAGAACTCTCCCCCACACATAACCGTATGCCTCCCACCTTTTCCGTTACCTCTCTGGTGACCTGGTCAAATACATCCCGCAGCTTTTCCTCAGACATAGCAGTATCCATATGACTCCCTCCTTCCTATATATTTTCTGTCATAAAATAGCTACTGAAAGAGTATCTCTTCGTCCCAAAGCATTGCTCTGCAGTTTTGAATTTCATGTTCCAGACGGCAGGTGATATCACCGATCGTCAGCTCTGTTCCCGGATAGACGGTCTTACACGTCAGACACCGGTTGTCCTGGATCTCTTTCTTGCCTTGAAGCTCTTCTTTTTCTCCTGTCATATATGTTTCAAATTGTTTTAGTTTTGTTCTGTTCACGGAAAGCTTCATCCGCATCATCGGCAGATTTCTTACTTTTGCCGGGCTGTCCGGCTGCTTTTCCAGTTCATCATACTCTAACTCCAGCTTCTGGATCTCCCTGATCAGACTCTCATAGTCAAAATCTTCACTCGGATGCCCGCCCAGGATAATAGATGTAATACATTCTGATTTTGATCCTACAATATTTGCTTTTACTTCAACTGCCGACCGGATCTTACCGCCGATAATAATGCCGCGGCCGGAGCATGCATCAATCTCTCCGTCACTGTACACGTTGCAATTGATAATACAGTCCGTATGTAGTTTTTCCCTGACACATACGATTGTGCTTTCCAGATACTTTGCATAAATGCTTCCACATGCCTTGATCACGGCCTGGTTATTTCCCTTTACACCCTTAACTACGACCAGATCTCCGCCGGCTTCAATGGTGCTGGCTTCTACCACACCGTCCACGGTAATATTTCCCATGGCGCGTACGGTAAAACCGCTGCATACGTCGCCGTGGACATGTATATCACCTAAAAAGTTAATATTTCCGGTCGAATAATCCACATTTTTACCGATCTCCATTACCGGCTTCACCTGGAAGTTCCGTCCGTCAAATTCTACATGTCCTGGTTTTGCGGCGGTCAGAATGCTTCCGTCCTCGGACAGCTCCGTATTCCGCCCTTTAGGTACCGCTCCTACCATATATAACACTTTGGGTATTCCAAAAAGCTGGTTTACAAGCACTGTACCAAAGTCTGCCTCCTTG
>CAQNVT010000154.1 GCA_948844705.1 uncultured Dorea sp. | reverse complement strand
ACTCGAACTGCACGAATTCCTCGTCCGGGGTACGGTCGTAGCGGATACGGATCACCGTGGCGTCCACGTACTCTATCACGCCCTCTCCCTTCGGGAATACATGATATTTTACAAATTCCATATCGCGTATGGCCCTGTATGCCGCCTCATCATCCTCTCCTAACTGCGCCGTCCTGAGAAGGGTGATCCTGGCATAGGGCGCATCCTTTTTGATTTCCCGCAGATCCGGGCCGTACAGAAGTACCTGATTCTTAAGAGGTACACTGTCTTCTGTTGTCACACAGGTAAAATTCACCGCGGGGCAGCCGCTTCCTCCCAGCTCATAGGCCGCGTCCCGGTTAAGCACCAGCTCGCTTACCCCCGCATCAGGCCAGGCCTTGCTCTCGTCATAGTTCCAGACCTTCGCCTCAAGCGGGGCAAGCTTTTCTTCTGCAGCGGCAATAACAGAATCATATAATCTCATCAGAACTGAATATCCCTTAAGGAATCCTTCTTGTCGTGGAATTTATTGAGCCAGGTATAGATAAAACCCACGAGCTTCATATCCAGATTCAGCATATAGATCGTAAACAGCACGCCGAATGTGATACTTGTGACCTTGAATAAAGTTTTCAGAAGCTTTTTCATAACTTAGCCAGTCCTTTCTTCCTTGCATATTCCGCCGCACCCAAAGCTCCCATAAGCTGCGGGTCGATCGGAAGGTCAATCACCTTGAGCTTCAGTACATGTTCGATCGCATTTTTAAGGCCTGCATTTTTCGCGCAGCCGCCTGTCAGGGTAATCGCCGTAGTAGCCCCCGCCTTTTTCGCCATAACAAAACAGCGTTTTGCAACCGCCATCTGGATACCTGCGGCAATCTCGTTCATCGGCTTACCTTCGCCCACCAGGGTAATAACCTCGCTCTCGGCAAATACCGTACACTGAGCCGTGATCGGAATCACATTTTTCGCCGTCAGCGACAGATTGGAGAAATCTGTCAGCGACATCTCAAAGCTTCTGGCCATTGCCTCAAAGAAACGTCCCGTACCGGCAGCGCATTTATCGTTCATGGCAAAGTTCTTTACCGTGCCGTCTGTATCAATATTAATACCCTTTACATCCTGGCCGCCGATATCAATGATCGCCTTTACCGTAGGATCTGTCACATGAACGCCCATGGCATGGCAGGAAATCTCAGAAATATTCTCGTCTGCAAAAGGAACCTTATTGCGTCCGTACCCTGTCCCGATAAGATACGAAAGATCCTGAGGAGATTTAAGTTCCGGCACCTGTCCGATTACCTCTTCCATAGACATTCTGGCAGAAACCTCAGAATTGATTTTGCTTCGCATTGTAGTATGAGCCGCAAGCTTTCCGTTTTCATCTATGATTACGGCCTTGGTATAGGTGGAACCTACGTCGCACCCTCCGAAATATTTCATTTTTTCTCCTTTCCGGTAACATGCTTACCATGTCACATCATCCTCAAATTCTACCAGGGACGGATCCAGCGGTTCCTCCTGGAATACATTCATCATATAGTTATTAACTTTACTGCGCATATCCCGCCGGGATACGGTACGCGGATCCATCAGATCATGCTCCACCCAGATCAGGTGAATTCCCCGCTCCCTCGCCTGCTCGTCAAAAAGCCCCTGCAGGCCGCTCATGGTCTTGCAGCATACATGCTGATACATAATGACGATCTCCACATTAAACTCTTCCACCTGCTTCCACAGCTCTTCAAGTACATGGACATGGCCGCCGTTCGTGTGCTTGCGCATTACCATACGTTCATACAGACGCGCCAGATCCCGGATTGCCTCCTCCTTGTCATATGTATCAAGCATTTTGGTAAAGTTTAAGCTCTCCATCTCCACCAGCACGCCGATTCCCCAGCAGTTCTGAAGCCAGTTGGAAAAATTCGCGTAATAATGGGCCGGACAGCTCCATACAATGGCCCTGTGGCGGATCGGTGCACGATAAGGATTCATCTTCTTTTCATAAGCCTTCATCATCATCTTATCAACACGCTTAAAGGTCTTCATTGTGCGCGGATTGAGCCCTCCGTCCATCTCATAACTCCATTTGCGGAACAGCTCGTAGGCAGGTCCGATTACCTGCGGATAAGGAGTCTTATTAACATCCCATTTATTCATCTCATAATTCGTCTCTTCATTGAAACGGCGGATCACCTTAAAATAGTGCTCCCAGTCCCACGTCTCCCCGGTAAGCTCCTCAACCCACCGGATACAGCGCTTCATATCCTCTGCACCGCAGTCCACCGTGTCCTCGTCATCATAACGCACAGGCAGAGTAAGCGGATAAGTCGGCATCTTAAATCGGCGGTCCTGATAGGACGTCGCCATATCCGAGCCGTCACAGGGGGTCGAGGTAGAGATAAAGCCCAGCCCGCAGTGAGGAAGCGCATCCATAATGGCAGCGCCGCATTCGGAGGTAGGCACCGGACAGGTATCCGAGGGAAGCCCGAAGCTCTCCACCGCGTCAATATAAGGGATACAGACTAGCTGGTCAATCTCCGATACCATAAATACGGGCATCAGCTGGTAGGGTATTCCCTCAAGGTTCGGAAATCCCGCCATCATCTGGCTCATCGTCATCTCGTCGAAAAGGAGAAGCTTTTTCTGTATCTTCTCATTTCCTCCCAGACGCTCGTCGGCCATCAAAATTGTGGCGATCGTATCCGCGCCGTAGCGGAAAACCGGAAGAAACAGCTCATGCGCCATCGTCACATGAGGACCCCTAAGTCCAAGATTATTCCTGTCCGCAAAAGCCGGAAGAGACAGATAAGAGCTAAGCCACCGGTACTCAAATAAGCCCTCGGCTATAGAAACCGGGTCCTTCATCACCATTCCCATCATAGCGCCCCAGATTTTCAGCCAGCCGGCAAAATCCCGCGCCGTACTCTCCACGCCGCGCCATTCTCTGCGGGTAAAAGCAACCTTGCCTGACTGATACAGCCGCCCCAGATGCTTCTCTCCATTAATAAGGAGATCTATCCGCTCTTTCCCGGACATAGCGGCCACCGCTTTTACCTCATCCGTAATCCGTTCCTTCGTCTCCTTAAAATCATCTTTAAGCTTCCGCCCCACATCCTTTATATCTACTTCTGAAATCAGCTCTTTCCATATCTTCAGATCCTGAGGGACGTTTTTCTTTGCCCATTTTAAATTTTTCTTCAACACCCCTGGCTGCCTCCTCCCTTTTGGATACGCTTAATCTCTAATGACTCTACAAATGCCTGCATCCTGGTACGAAGCTGTCCGGAAGACCGTGCATTATACGGCCGGTCAATAGAAAGCACCGGATGTCCGTACTCCTTTTCCTGGATATGGCTTGCAAGAGCTCTCTCAAACGCCCAGAAATCACAGAATTTAATCTGCTCAAAGATAATTCCTTCCGCACCGTACTTGCGCGCCAGCGCATCTGCCGTCTCGCGGCGCTGGTTGATCTTCTCATTACTCATAAAGCGCGGGCACTCGGACACCTCAAGGTAATGCCGGCACACCTGGGTAAGAGCGTCCTCATCATCATCTAAAAGAATCTCCTCCCGTCCCGGTGTGGAGCCGAAGCAAAACCTGTCGGCCACAATAAAGGCTCCCGCATCCTCAATCAGCTTCGTAAGCCCCAGATCATCTACCTCGCTTCCCACGAGAGCAACTCTGGCACGATACCACGGCTCCTTATCCGGCTTCCGGGTCTTAATCTCCTCTAAGGTCTCATAAAGCTTATCCATAATCAGATATTTCGGGCAGCAGAAGGTTACCATATTAAGCACATGAAATTCATATCCTGTAATCGGCGGATTCGGAAGCTTTCTGAACTCTCCGATCTCGGTGATGATGCGGCAGACCTCGTTATGCCGCTTAACCGCTTCACGGATAGCGCCGTCGGAAATATCCGTCCCGTATACCTCATGGAGTCTGTTAAGCACCCTGTTTTTAATCTGCCGTACATAATGAGCGACTGTAAAATCTTCCACCTTATAAGGAATATCCGCATGGGTAACAAAAAACTTTTCATTTGGAATCAGCTTCTGAATCTCAATATTCTCCATACAGCGGTTCATCTCCGCACAGGCGTCTACCCCTGCCAGCGCATCCAGGAAATTAAAGCCTCCCTCAAAGGAGCGCTCTAAAAGCGCACGGCAGAATTCACAGGTATAGTTGGACATATAATAAGTCGCAATATCCATGGAGCCTGTATTCGGAGCACGCAGACGCACGGAAAAACAGTTATCCAGATTCAGAAGGACCTCAGGCATATGAAAACACGTATATCCGACTGCCAGCTTCCCCTCTTTTCTCGCCTGTTCAATCAGGGTATTGTTGGCATTCTCCAGCAAACCTTCAAAGTAAATCAAATGCTTCAGATCTTTCAAATATCACACCTCTCTTCTATCTATATAATCTCCCATTTCTTTAAAGCTTCCTCTGTTCCTTTTATAAGAGCCGCATCCCGGCTAAGCTCAAACACGCTTAGCCCCCGCACCTCATTTGCCGCATGCTCCTCGTCCGCAGGAATGCCGGCCAGCACCTCCATCGGAGATACGTCAACAAGCTCCATCACCGCAGGATCCATAACCCTGTTAATAATAACGCCGCAGGATTTATACATGACAAGCTCCTCCGCCACCTTCCGGATCGTACGGATAACCTCGACTCCTTTACGGCTTGGATCTGTAACAAGCATCAGATGAGTTACCTTCTCCATCACTCTGCGGTTGATCTGCTCAATCCCGGCCTCCCCGTCAATCACTACATAGTCAAAGTCCTTTGCCAGCATGGATATGACCTCTCTCAAATAAGCGTTGACTTTGCAGTAACACCCTGCGCTCTCCGGACGCCCGATTGCCAGGAAGGAAAATCCCTCCTGTTCTTTCATAGTGTCAAAAATCTGGAAGCGCGCTTCCCCCAAAAGCTCAACTGCCTCCTTAGCCTCCCCTTGTTCAACACTCTCCACAATACGCCTGCGGATGTCATCCAGGGTAGAATCCACCTCCACGCCCAGACCGGCGGCAAGTCCTACCGCAGGATCCGCATCAATAGCCAGAATCCTTGCTTCGGGATGATTCTCCACAAGCAGGCGCACCATAGCTGCACAAATGGAAGTCTTGCCCACGCCGCCCTTGCCGGCGGCCGCAATAATTGTCGTCTCTTGCAATGGCCGCACCCTCCTTTCTCTTTCCTCTTTCTTATTCTCTTATTTTATCATGAGTATTGTATGTTTGCAATAAAATATTGTCGAATTTTCAGTTTTTTTGTTGCAGTTTGCCCAAAAAATTGTTATAATAAATCCATTATTATATATGTCAGACAGGTATGAGAGGAGTTGATCTGATTATGAACGAAAAACTAAAACCGCTGTTCACTCCCTGGAAAATCGGAAATTGCGAGATCAAAAACCGTATCGTCCTTACTTCCATGGGAGGTACAGATCTGTTCGGATGGATGGAGAAGCATCATTTTGACAAAGCCGGCGCACATTTTATCATGGAGGTGGCAAGGAACAATGTGGGACTGGTGCTTCCAGGCTGTCAGCCGGTATACAATCCCATGTTCGGGCAGTGGATGCACAAGGAAAAAAAGATGTATCAGGACCTGGGAAAGTGGATGCCGGAATTTCACAAGACAGGAGCAAAGCTTTTTATACAGCTCACCGCAGGCTTCGGCCGTTCCTTTGCCGTCAGTGAGATGATGGAGAAGCTTTATACCAATCCGGCGCTTAGAAAAGCCTCTAAGCCTTTCATGGATCTGGATAAGATTACCGCATCCGCGAGCCCATCTCCCAACCGCTGGTCAGATAAGGTTCCCTCCAGAGAAATGACTGTGGAAGAGATACATGAATTTATCGAGGCCTTTGCAAAGACAGCGAAGCTTTTAAAGGATGCAGGGGTAGACGGCGTTGAGATCCATGCGGTTCATGAGGGCTATCTTCTCGATCAGTTCACTCTTAAATATGTGAACCGGCGTACCGATCAGTACGGCGGCTCTTTTGAGAACCGCTACCGTTTTGCGGCAGAGATCGTAAAAGCCATCAAGTGGGCATGCGGGGACGATTTTCCTGTTTCTCTGCGCTACAGTGTATTGTCCAAGACAAAAGGCTTCCGCCAGGGTGCCCTTCCCGGCGAAGATTATACGGAAGCGGGACGGGATATGGAGGAATCCGAGCGGGCGGCAAAGTACCTGCAGGATGCCGGTTATGATATGCTCAACTGTGACAACGGAACCTACGACGCGTGGTACTGGTCACATCCTCCGGTATATATGCCGGAAAACTGCAATCTTGCCGATGTAGAGCACATCAGAAAATCTGTAGATATTCCGGTCGTATGCGCGGGCCGTCTCGACCCGTATACGGCGGCAGATTCCATAAAGGAAGGCAGGCTGGACGGCGCGGGCTTCGCAAGACCGTTCCTTGCAGATCAACAGTGGGTAACCAAGCTGATGAAGGGAAAAGAAGAGGATATCCGCCCCTGTATCCTGTGTCACAACGGATGCTTCAATATGTGCCATTATAAGGGAGTTCCGAATGACCAGGATCTAAGCGACAGCCTTCATCTGGCACGCTGCGCGGTCAACGCAGAGACGATGCAGTGGAGCAGGCACCGGATCCGGCCGGCAAAAGCACCGAAGACGGTGCACATTATCGGCGGCGGAATCGGCGGCATGGAAGCCGCAAGAGTACTTAAAAAGCGGGGACATATGCCGGTGATCTACGAAAAGAGCGATACCCTGGGCGGTACTTTCATCCCTGCCAGCGCAGAATCCTACAAGGGCAAGCTCCGCGAGCTTCTCACCTGGTACCGCCGTCAGATGGAGGTTTTGGGTGTCGAGATACATTTGAATGAGGAGGTTACGGATCTGTCCCGCTTTGCCGACGAGCCTGTCATCATCGCTACCGGCTCTGTTCCTCGCATATTAAAGGGGGTTCCCGGACATGAAAGGATGATCGAAGCCTGCGAATACTTAAACGGCACAGAGGTCGGACAAAAGGTTGCCGTGATCGGCGGAGGCCTGACAGGAAGCGAGATTGCCTACGAACTGGCACTTTTGGGAAAAGAACCGATCATCATCGAGATGAAGGACGACCTTGTATCACAGAAAGGCGTCTGTCTTGCCAACAGCTCCTATCTCAGAGAATGGTTCGAGCTGCATAAGATTCCTGTTTATCTGGAAACCGTTCTTAAAGAGGTGCAGGAAGACGCGGTGATCTGTACGGATAAGAGAGGCAAAGATATCAAAATAGAATGTGACAGCGTCATCTCTTCGGCAGGATACATTGCTAATCCTTTAGTTGTAGATAAAAAGAAGAAAAACATTTATCTTGTGGGCGACTGCCGTCAGATCGGAAATCTGCGGAGCGTGATCTGGGGCGCTTATGAAACGGCTATGAAGATCTGAACCGTATAAATTACACAAAAGGGGGATGGAAATCCGATATTCCATCCCCTTCGTTTTGTCAATATAAAATCTTTGTATTATTTTTCGTAACTGTGAAGGTACTGAACAATTACTATTTTTCAAAGATCGTTCCCTTACAGAAATTCTTGCTTGACGGCATCACCTTCATAAGCACATAGTAAGCAACTCCGGTAGGAATCAGGCTTACATACCAGGAAAGCTGCATAACGAGCAGTGAGCACAGAGATCCGATGATGATTGCGATAACTGCCGCCCAGTTAATGCCTTTAAAACATCCCTGCTTGTCATACATATCGTTAATATCTAATTTCTTCTTGCGGAGAATAAAATAATCTACAGCCATAACCGCAAAGATCGGTCCAAGGAATGCGGAATAGAACTGTGTAAACAGATTAAGTCCTGCCGCCGATTCATCAGTGACCAGCTTCCACGGCATTACGCATGCGGAAAGCACACCTACAAGTATAGTAGCATGGGTCCACTTCATCTTGAAGGACTCCATGAGCACATACGCCGGCGGAACGATATTGTTCAGTACATTTGTCGTAACCTGCGCAAATGCGATAAAAAGCAGTGTTACAATTGTAAGAACCTTGCTTCCCATTGTTGTAGAGAATACAACGACCGGATCGCTGTTTCCTGTTGCGGCTGTTACAAGAAGTCCGATAAGACCCATGAACAGAGTTACAGGAAGAATTGCTACGGTATAGATACTTGCCGCCTTTACCGGCTTAATGTCATCTGTCGCATTACGTGAATAATCAGACGCATTAATAATCATAGTAGAATAAATCCCAAGGAACGATGTTGATGCGCCTCGAAGGAGAGGTGGATTTTTACCGTCCGGGACAGTTTGTCAATATCGCGGTGCCAGGTTT
>CAQNVT010000153.1 GCA_948844705.1 uncultured Dorea sp. | reverse complement strand
CAGCCATCACAGAATGAAGTGCAGAACACGGATCATTCGGATAATAAATAACATTATAAAGATAAACATGGGAATGTTCTATAAAAGACGTGATTACACAAAAATCGTAAACGGCCGCAACCCGATCGTTGCCCACGAATTCCTCGGCTCCTCGGTGGAAGGAAAAGATGTCATTATCCTGGATGATATGATCTCCTCCGGCGACAGCATTCTGGACGTGGCAGGTCAATTAAAACAAAGAAAGGCGAAACGCATCTTTGCCGCGGCGACCTTCGGCCTGTTCACCAACGGACTGGACAAGTTTGACAAGGCATACGAAGAAGGGATCCTCGATGCAATTCTTACGACGAATCTGATCTATCAGACGCCGGAGCTGCTTTCAAGACCTTATTATATCAGCTGTGATATGAGTAAATATATCGCATTGATGATAGACACCCTCAATCACGACGGCTCTATCAGCAGCATTCTGTCACCGAATGAGCGGATTCAGTATGCGGTAAATGAATATAAAAACAGATAGCAAGGCAGCTGCCATATTTTCTGGCAGCTGCTCCTTTTATATATCGTATTATAAATCAATCCTCCGATACGCGATACCAAGCCTCTTAAGCGCTTCCTCCTCCCGCTTCTGACAGGTAAAGACCAGTACCTGCTTCCTGTTTTCACAGAGCCATCTAAGCGCCCTCTCAAGCCTCCCGTCATCATAGCAGACGAAGGTGTCGTCTAAAATCACTGGATACTCCTCCTGATGAAGGAGCTCTCCCGCTGCCATCCGCAGCGCAAAATAAATCTGCTCCACCGTCCCTCTGCTCAGCTGTTCTGCCGGGATCTTCCTTCCCTCCGATAAAAGGCTCAATGACAGTCCGTCCCCGGTGACCAGCCTGGAATATTTTCCGTCCGTAAGCTCACAGATGATCTCTGATACCCGTCCGTCCAAATCCTCCTTAAGCTTTTCCTGAAATCCTTCCGACAGCTCACAGATCCGTTCATATGCAAGCTGAAGCGCGCATCTTCTTTTTTCGTATTTTTTATGCTCGTCGGTAAGCTCTGAAAGCTCCGAAAGCTCCTCCTTCAGATTATCGTACTGTACCTGCTTTTCCCGAAGCGCCTCCGTATTATGCTCGAATTCCCAGAGAAGCTTTTCATCGGATATCTTTTCCTCCTCGGGCGTGATCTCCTCAAGAATCAGTTCCGGCTCTGTTTTCACCTGCTTCTTCCCAATTTTCATCCGGTTCCAGATATAGATAAGTCCGCACAGGAATAAGACGATCGTCACAAACCCGTTCCAGGGTCTCGGTATAAACAGAAATGACAGAATAAGCGCCGCGACAAAAACAAGGATCTCCACAGGATGTACACGCCACTTCGACGGCCTCAGCTCATCCAGCATCCGCTGTTTTACCTCAGAAGCTTCCCGCGCCTCCTGTTCCCTTCGCTCCCGCCTGCTTATGATCTCCTCCTCCAGACGCTCCTGCTCCTCTTCAATTCTGTGAATATCCCGCCAGATATAGGAGAGCTCCTGCTCCAGCCGGTCACGCTTCTCCTGCTTCTTACGGATCTCATCCCGGATAGCTTTTTCTATTTCCTTCCTGCTATCCGTAAGATTCTCAAGAGCAGCTTCCAGATCCAGGTCACTGTCGCCGGTCACATAATAGCTGGTCGCATAATTGCGAAGCTCGGCCGCCAGAGAATTTCCCGGCTGAGCCTTAAGCTGGGCGACCGAAACCGTATTATCATACCCGGAGGCGCTGAGCCCGTCAAGAAGCATATCGAGATCTCCGTCCTCGGCGCTTAAGCTCTCTCCGTCCTCCTGACAGACGATCTGAACCTTTTTTGCATATTTGTCAAAATTTCTGTCTATGACAAAGTGCCTTCCTCCCGCCTCCAGTGTCAGGCTGCCGGAATAGTAATTCGGATTCTTCCACGGCTCATATCTGGAAAATACATCGCTGTTCGCCGCACGGCCGCGGCCTCTCTCAAGGCCGAAGAGCATTCCCTTGATAAATGTATGAACCGTCGATTTTCCGGACTCATTTTCCCCGTATAAAATATGCATCCCGTCTGTCAGAACAATATGCTTGTCTGAAAATTTCCCAAAATTTTTAAGTAATAGCTCACATATTTTCATACTAACCTCTTCTCGTTTCCATCAGCGCGTGCACCCCCTCGCACAACGCCTGATATTCGATGCTGTCCTTCCCGCTTCCGGAAAAGCTCTCGATAAACCGGCCAAGAATATTTTCCCTGTTCTGCTCCCTGAGCTTTGAAAACTGATAAGCATAGGTCGTATTATCGACCACCTCAATCACATTTCCGAAAATATCAAGACTCTCCGTGTCAAACACAATCTCCGGATCCCGCTGGCCCGTCAGAATAATCTTATAAATATGCTGCTCTCCCTTTTCCCCGATCCTTCTTTTAACCTCCTCCTTAAGCTCGTGCCCCGTCATATCGCTTCTGACCGGCACGGTAAGATGAACATATTCCCTCGACGCCGCAGGCACGAATACCGTCTTCACGCCCTTCGGCGTTATTTCCCCGGAAATGTATCCGTGCATTCCCGTATCATTTTTATCGATGGGCTCTAAGGCTCCTGCATACGCGGCCCTTCCGGGGCTTATCTGCTGCGGCTTATGAATATGTCCCAGCGCAACATAATCATACCCCAGCCCAAGCAGCTCCTCCTTCCTTAACGGAACATGTCTCTCGTCTCCGCCATGGGCAAGAAGTATTTCTATCGGCTGCCTTTTCTGCGGAAAAGCTTCCTTATAAAGCTCATCCGTGATCTCCCTGGAATCATAGCTGAAACCATATACCGCCAAAGAATATTTCGGCAGCTCCACACAGGAAAGCGAAGAGGATAGTATCATATGTACATTTTTCTCCCACTCAAAATTACGGTAATAGGAATCCCTCTTGAGATAATCGTGATTTCCTGCAATCAGAACCACCTCTGTCGCAGTAAGCCTTCCGAACATATAATTAAGCTCCTTAAGCTCCCTCTTCAGCGGCTGTCTGTGGAACAGATCACCCGCGATCAGCAGAAGCTCCGTTTTCTGTTCCTCACATATGGACAGGATCCTCTCAAAGCTGTTCCATATTTCCCTTTCTCTTTTTCCCCTGCGTGCGCTTCCACTGTCCGGATCTGCCCCCAAATGCACGTCTGCGATGTGTATGAACCTCATCTGTCTGCTCCTCTTCCTTCTTGTCCTTAGACGGCAGCGTCACAATAAACTGCGTCCTGTTATCATCACTTTTCGCACGGATCCGCCCGCCGTGTATCTCTACGATCTCCCTGGCAATGGCAAGTCCCAGCCCTGCGCCTCCGGTCCCGCTGGATCTTGAGTTATCCACCCGGTAAAATTTTTCAAATATCGTCTGCAGCATATCGCCCGGAATCTTATCACCCTGATTCGTAAATATGATCTCAACATCATTTTTCTTCATCTGTGCTCCGATGGCAATCTTCGTACCCTCATAACAGTAGGCAATGGCGTTCCTGAGTATATTGTCAAATACTCTGGCAAGCTTGTCCGGATCCCCGTATACCACCAGATTCTCCTCTACATTTACCTCACAGGAAAGAGATTTTTCCTGAAGCACTCCGTAAAGCTCGTCTGCAAGCTGCTCAAGCATCATGGACAGGTTAATCTCTACCGGGTCCAGCTCAATATTCTGCAGATTATATCTTGTAATGTCAAAAAATTCGTTGATCAGCTCACCGAGACGGATCGATTTTTCAAACGCTACGCGCGTATACTTTTCCCGCTCCTCCCTGGGCATATCGGGATGCCCCTCAAGCATACTAAGATAAGCAACGATAGAGGTAAGCGGCGTCTTCAGGAAAAATCTCTTT
>CAQNVT010000152.1 GCA_948844705.1 uncultured Dorea sp. | reverse complement strand
GAAAACCAGTCTTTCGTTTCCGGCCCGCGGGATTCGTAAACCGTCATGGACTTATAGCGGGCGGATATGACGTGAAGCTCTCCGAGGTGCACGGTATGGCCCAGAGAGGCGGAAGCGTCGTTACCTTCGTGCGCTACGGAGAAGAGGTGGCGGAGCCTGTCGTAGAAGAGGGACAGGCAGATGTTATTATCGCATTTGAGCGTCTGGAGGCGCTTCGGTATGCGCATTTCCTTAAAAAGGACGGGGCTCTTATCGTCAACGACTGGAGGATCGATCCGATGCCAGTCGTAACAGGCGCGGCAAAATATCCGGAGAATATTATAGAGGATTTGAAGAAAAAATATAAGGTCTATACCGTGAATGCTACAGAGGAGGCCAAAAAGCTCGGGAATTCCAGGGTATTTAATCTTATTGTGCTGGGAATTGCCGCACAGCATATGGATTTTTCAAAGGAGCAGTGGTATAGCGTAATCGAGCATACAGTGCCACAAAAGACGATTGAGATAAATAAGAAGGCGTTTGACGTGGGATATGGACTGTAAGGAGGTGGCTCCATAATGCACAGACAACAGAAAGCATTTAATATAAGGTTCACGTTTATGAACCTTCGTCTCGTTAAGGGTTAGCCAGCCAGAGGCGAAGGGCGCTGAGAGAATAAAGTATTGGCAGTTAAAAATGCGAGAATAGAATAGGAGTAGAGAAAAATGGCAGGAATAGCATTGGAAAACTGGAAAGAAATGATACGTGACCCGAAGATTGAATGTATGAGCAGAGATGAGATGAGTGCACTTCAAAGTGAACGTCTTGTAAAGCAGGTAAAGAATGTATACGAGCATGTACCGTTCTATCATAAAAAGATGGATGAGCTAGGTGTGGAGCCCGGCGATATCAAAGGGATCGAGGACATCGGCAAGCTTCCGTTCACAACGAAGGAGGATTTAAGGGATAATTATCCTTTCGGACTTCTGGCAGTTCCTCAGGAGAAGATTGCCAGAGTGCAGGGAACCTCTGGCACGACAGGAAAGCTTACGCTTGCTTCCTACACGCAAAAAGACGTTGACGTGTGGGGAGAATGTGTGGCAAGAGGACTTGTAATGGCAGGGCTTACTTCCGCAGACCGTATCCATGTATGCTACGGCTACGGACTGTTTACGGGAGGTATGGGATTAGACCTTGGTGCAAAGGCGCTCGGAGCCATGGCGATCCCGATGTCATCAGGAAATACGAAAAGGCAGCTTATGTGTATGGAGGACTTTGGCGCTACGGCATTCGGATGTACGCCGTCCTATGCCCTGTACCTTGCGGAGGCGGCACAGGAGGCGGGAATCGTCGACCGGCTTCAGATCAGGGCAAGTATCAACGGTGCGGAGCCCTGGACCAATGAGATGCGCAAAAAGATCGAGAGTATTTTACATATCAACAGCTTTGATATTTATGGCCTCTGTGAGATTACCGGGCCGGGTGTTGCTATGGATTGTATCCATCATAAGGGGCTTCATGTATATGAGGACTATTTCTATCCGGAGATCTTAAATCCGGCGGATCAGTCGGCGTGTGCGGACGGAGAGACCGGAGAGCTTGTATTTACTACGCTTGCAAAGGAAGGCATGCCGCTTCTTCGTTACAGGACAAAGGATCTTACGAGTATGGAGAGGGGAACCTGCGAATGTGGAAGAACCCTTCCGAGGATCCAGAAGTTCACAGGACGTACGGATGATATGAAGGTAATCCGCGGCGTCAATGTATTCCCGACACAGGTTGAGACGGCGCTTCTTTCTATGGGCGGCGGTGTTGCGCCTCACTATATGCTGATCGTAGACCGTGAGAATAATCTGGATGTTCTTACCGTAATGGTAGAGGTTGATGAGAAGTACTTCTCAGATGAGATCCGCAAGCTGGATGAGCTTAAGGCAAAGGTAGGGGCGGTTCTTAAGCAGGCGCTTGGAATATCCGTGAAGGTGAAGCTGGTAGAGCCTAAGACGATTCAGAGGAGTGAAGGAAAAGCGAAACGTGTTATTGATAACAGAGAGCTTTAAAAGGAGGGAATGCTATGGGATTTAGTAATACAATTCAGCAGTTATCGGTATTTTTGGAAAACAGGGAAGGGCGCCTTGACGAGGTGCTGAAGGTTCTTGCCAAAAACGAGGTAAATATCGTTGCGCTCAGTCTTGCGGATACGTCTGATTACGGAATGCTCCGCATGATCGTGTCGGAGCCGGAGAAGGGAAAGGCCGCGCTTAAGCAGGAGGGGATCACCTCCATGCTCACAGATGTAGTGGCGCTCCGTGTACCCCATGCGGCGGGTTCTCTCAGCAAGGCGATGCACCAGATCGTGGAAGGGAAGATAAATGTAGAGTATATGTATGCGTTTGCCAACGGAAGCGATGCGGCGGCAGTGCTTAAGAGCGACGACCCTGAGAAGGTTGTGGAGATATTAAAGGCAAGCGGGTTTGATGTGTATGGAGCGGATGAGGCTTACCGTGCAAATCAGTAGAGGGACTTTTGTCAGAAGTGTGTAAGGCGGACGCGAAGAGGGATCGCCCCTCCGGGCTCGGCAGCTGCCGAACCCGGAGGGGCGGTCCTTCCTCTGCGTAAACATTACACCTCTCCCCCTCATAAAAACACATTTCCCTGCGCATACTACCATGGGGTGATGCCATATGAAAAGTATCTGGACGGATACAGTCACTTTACAGAAGAGAAACCCTCTTAAAGGCGATCTGGATGCGGACGTTGTGATCATCGGGGCGGGCCTTGCAGGTGTTCTTACGGGGTATATGCTTAAGGAGAAGGGGATCAGTGCCGTTATTCTGGAGGGAGACCGTATCGGGAGCGGACAGACCTGCGGGACCACAGCGAAGATTACCTCGCAGCACGGGCTGATTTATGACAGGCTGATCCGGATGTACGGAAGGGAGAAGGCAAAGCATTATGCGGGATTTCAGGAATGGGCAGTCAGAGAGTATGAAAGGATGGTCAGGGAGCATAAGCTTGACTGTGATTTTGTGAAGTGTAATGCAAATCTTTATTCCTGTACTGATGAGGAATGTCTCAGAAGGGAAGCGAAGGCGGCGGAAGAACTTGGGATTCCCATGGTATACAGAAGAGAATGTGAGCTTCCGTTTCCGGTAAAAGGAGTATTGACCTGTGAGAATCAGGCCAGGTTTCATCCGCTCAAATTCCTGAATGAGGCGGCAGCGGAGCTTCAGATTTTCGAAAAGACGATGGTAAAGAAGGTACTGCATGACGGGCAGGGAAAAAGCCGTGTGCTATCAGACCGGGGCGTTGTGACGGCAAAAAAGGTTGTGTTTGCCTGCCATTTTCCGTTTGTAAATGCCCCGGGCTATTATTTTGCAAGAATGTATCAGTCCAAAAGCTATGTGCTGGCATTAAAAGGGGCACAGAAGCTTGACGGATATTATCTGGGGACGGAGCTTTTGGGGAGAGAGCCGTCCTATGGATATTCCTTCCGCAGTGAAGGAGAACTCCTGCTGCTTGGCGGCTGCGGGCACAGGACAGGAGAAGCCGCGAAGGATGGAACCGGAGAAAATACAGGATACCAGGGGCTTAGGGACAGGGCAAAGGAATGGTGGAAGGATTCTGAGGAAACGGTCTGCTGGTCGGCGCAGGACTGTATGACACTGGATTCTGTTCCCTATATCGGCAGATTCTCCGCCGCAAGGAGGGACTGGTATGTGGCGGCGGGCTTTGGAAAATGGGGGATGACGCAGTCTATGGTCAGTGCAAGAATCATTTCCTGCATGATAGAGGGTATGGGCGTGCCGGAGGCAGATATATTTTCTCCTCAGAGAAGGATACCGGCAGCGGGGCTTAAGACCTTTGCCCGAAACCAGAAAACAGCGGTGAAAAAGCTTGTGAGTACGGAGGATACGAAGCGGTGCACGCATATGGGATGTAAGCTTTCCTGGAATCCGCAGGAGGATATATGGGAATGTCCTTGCCATGGCTCGTGCTTTGACCGGGATGGAAATCTGCTTGACGGCCCGGCGGTAAAGCCGCTTGACAAAGCATAAAATGAACTCTTGAACATCCGCAAAAATGTGATATGCTATATATGCCGGATATTTTGGAGGAGTGTTTCCTTAAGAAATATCAGGATACGGAGTCTGTCCGGTATCAGAGTATATATGGATGAGGTGTGCGAGAGTTATGCTGCTTTTACAACAGATGATTGTATTGTTTATTTACATTGTGATAGGATACGCTGCGGCAAAGCGGGGGATTATGGATGAGGAGTTCAGTAAAAAGGTTTCGTGGATCGTCGTGAATGTGGCGAATCCGGCGCTTACCTTGTCGGCAGTTGTAAACGGGGACGGTATGATAGAGGGAAGGGATCTTCTTCTGACTGCACTGACTGCACTTGTTATCCTGGGAGGGATGGTAGTATTGTCGCTCCTCCTTCCTGTGCTCTTCAGGGCGGAGAAAAAGGAGAGAAACGTCTACCGGCTGATGTCTGCGTTTAATAATATCGGATTTATGGGCTTTCCGGTCATAGCGGCTGTGTATGGAGAGGAGGCGCTTTTATACGCGGCTATCTTCTCGATGCTGTTTAATGTACTTATGTATACGTATGGGATACAGACGGCAAGAGGCCAGGGGATGGGGAGGATCGAGTGGAAAAAGATACTTAATATTGGCGTGATAAGCAGTATTATTGCGATCATAATCTATTTGCTTAAGATTCCCACGCCTCAGTTCTTCAAAACGACTATGAGCGGGCTTAGCGGGCTTACGGCGCCTCTTAGTATGATGGTAATAGGAATTTCGCTGGCAAGTATTCCGATCCGGGAATTATTTATGGATATGAGGATGCTTTCTTATTCTCTTACAAAGCTTCTGGTGCTTCCGATCCTGTGTATGCCTGTGATCAACCGGCTGGTGGAAAATGAGATGCTCTGCGGAGTGTGCATGATCATGATCTCCACGCCGGCGGCGAGCATGAACGCAATGCTGGTGCAGCAGTACGGAGACGGTAAGGAGGCGGAGCTTGCGGCGAGAGGAGTGGCGCTTACCACACTTTTATCCGTGGCGACGATTCCGATCGTGTCTGCCGTCGTGTTCTAGACGAATAATAAGTTACTTATTATTCGTTGTACCAGGCGGGGATACACGGACGGCGGACGGGGCAGAATAAAAGACAGACCGGACGGCATATACCGT
>CAQNVT010000151.1 GCA_948844705.1 uncultured Dorea sp. | reverse complement strand
ATATCGAACTCAGCGATTACAAGCTCAAGATTCTGATAACCTTTCTAAAGAACAAACGGATGATAGAGCAGGTGATCAGGGTCATACGCAGGGCATCCGCACCATACTGGTCGATGATCTCAAGCGGGTCGATTCCGTTTCCGAGAGATTTGCTCATCTTGCGTCCCAGAGAATCCCTTACAAGACCATGGATAAATACCGTGTGGAACGGGGACTTCCCGGTATGGGCATACCCTGAAAATACCATACGGATCACCCAGAAGAAAATGATGTCATAGCCCGTAACAAGCACGTCTGTCGGGTAGAAATAATCAAGATCCTCCGTTTTTTCCGGCCATCCGAGGGTAGAAAACGGCCACAGCGCAGAGCTGAACCAGGTATCCAGCGTATCCTCGTCCTGGGTAAAATGCGTGCATCCACACTTCGGACATCTCTCCGGCATTCCTCTCGATACAACCACCTCGCCGCACTCGTCGCAGTAATATGCCGGAATCCTGTGCCCCCACCAGATCTGGCGGGAAATACACCAGTCACGGATATTTTCAAGCCAGTGAAGATAGATCTTGTCAAACCTCTCCGGCACGAATTTAAGGTCTCCGTTCTTTACTGCCTCGATCGCCGGCTTTGCCAGCTCCTCCATACGTACGAACCACTGCTGTTTGATGAGCGGCTCTACGGTAGTGCCGCATCTGTCATGGGTACCTACATTGTGGCTGTGAGGAACGACCTTTACTAAGAGTCCCTGCTCCTTTAATTCCTCTACCATGAGCTTTCTCGCCTCATAGCGGTCCATGCCCGCATATTTGCCGCCGTTTTCATTGATGGTGGCATCGTCGTTCATAATATTGATCTCCGGAAGGTTATGGCGCTTTCCGACCTCAAAGTCGTTAGGGTCATGTGCCGGTGTGATCTTAACTGCACCCGTTCCGAACTCCTTGTCAACATAATAGTCCGCAACGATCGGGATCTCTCTGTTTACAAGCGGAAGAAGCGCCTTCTTCCCTACGATGTCCTTATATCTAACGTCCTCCGGATGTACCGCGATCGCCGTATCGCCGAGCATCGTCTCCGGACGTGTCGTAGCGATCTCAAGGAAATCGTCTGTCCCCACGATCGGATATTTGATATGCCAGAAATGTCCGTCCTGCTCCTCATGCTCTACCTCTGCATCAGACAGAGAGGTCTTGCACACCGGGCACCAGTTAATGATCCTGGAGCCTTTATAAATGTATCCCTCTTCATATAATTTAATAAACACTTCCTCGACTGCCTTCGAGCAGCCCTCGTCCATCGTGAAACGCTCCCTGTCCCAGTCGCAGGAGGAACCAAGCTTCTTAAGCTGCGCCTCTATAGTCCCCGCATACTCTTCCTTCCACTGCCAGGTTCTCTCAAGGAATTTCTCGCGTCCCAGTTCCTTCTTATCAATGCCTTCCTCTTTTAACTGGTTCGTAACCTTAACCTCAGTAGAGATCGCCGCATGATCGGTTCCCGGAACCCACAGCGCATTGTATCCCTGCATCCTCTTGTAACGGATCAGGATATCCTGCAGCGTATTGTCAAGCGCATGCCCCATATGAAGCTTACCGGTAATATTCGGCGGCGGCATCACCGTCGTAAACGGCTTTTTACTCCTGTCCACCTCGGCGTGAAAATACTTGTTGTCACACCATTTTTCATACAGTCTGGCTTCGATCGCCTTCGGGTTATAGGTTGTCTCCAGATTCTGACTCATAGTTTTTCTCCTCGCTCTCTTTCTTTTGGAAATATGTGATTTTCACATTTTATTCACATTTAAGGGCATAAAAAATCGCCCTTTATCTGACCTAAAGGGCGATTTAAAATCGCGGTACCACCTTTATTATGGCAGAACATAAACAGCTTCCGCCTCTCCTCTTATTCTGTAACGGGAACGACTCCGGGATAACCTAGCGCCTGCCGGAGCTTCAAATCTCCTCCGGGCGGGTATTCAGCTGTCCGGCTCGGAAGCTACCTTCCGCATCCTGCATTCTCAAGCGCCTCTCAGCCTTCCGGGCGTCTCTCTCTGTCAGGGCAGATGATGCGTACTCCTCTTCTTCACAGCCTTTTCTTATATTTCTTCTGAAACTACAGAATATCATAGCTACGAAGAATCGATTTGTCAAGACCGCCCTTGAAATTTTCAGAAAGTCTTAAGAGTTTCTGTGTAAACAGTAACCAGTTTAAAACCGTAATTCTATTTCCTTTAAAAACCCTTCCTCCAGATAGCTCTCCATCTTCCGAAAGGTCTCTTCATTGCGTATCAATCTCCCCGGCTCCTGATACTGAACCCACGCCATCGCACACCAGGTGATCCCCCTCAGACACGTAACCGGGATAAAAATTTTAAGCCTGTCATCCAATCCGGTCATATCGAACCTTTCTCCGACAGCTTTCTTATACTCCCTCACAAAACCATCCATCTCTTCTCCGGTAAGGACAACGTCTGTCTTCCAGAAGGTGGTTGTCGGGGCGAGAAAATGTCCCAGATCCTGCACCGGATCGCCGAAAAGCGGTTTTTCCCAGTCGATCAGATAATTAGGTTTTCCCGCTCCGTTTATAAGAAAATTTCCTGAATTAAGCTCTGTGTTGATACAGCAGCAGTATCCGTCATAATCCTTTACCTCGTCCGCCATTTTCTGCCCTGCCGAAAGCATGCGCTCAATCTGCTTTTTCTTTGACACCTCTCCAAGCTCCGAATGATAATATGTCTCTACCATCTCATTACACTCATCAAGGATCGCCTGAAGCGGATTCTTCGGCCGGATCAGCCCGCACATTGTCTCTGCGTTCTGCTTTCGAACCGATTCCTCTACAATCGGTACACTGTGGATATCTGCCAGACACTCTGCCGCAAGCGTCAGATCCCTCCGGTAATCAAGCGGTCTCCCCTCGAGAAACTCCATCACCATCACACCGTAATCCAGACTCTCCTTACTTCCGTCTGCATAAATGGGAGCAGGAGTCCGCCCAGAGTCCTTAAGAAGCTCTAATGCATGATATTCATACCCGATCTGGTCCGCAAGATGCATCTGGCTTCCGGTATTTACCCGCAGCACCAGCTTCCTTCCGGTCACCGGATGGTAAAATGTGTAATTGATATTATATTCCCCTTGGGCAAGCGGTTCATATAGAATCTGCGCTCCCTCCGGTATCTCCAGCGCATCTCTGTAAGCCGCATTTTCTACATATTCTTTCAATCCCCTGATCCTGTCCATCCTCATTGCCCCTCCGTCTCTTAATCCGATATGAATTACCTGATATCCTTATAAAGTCCTGATATCTCTTCAATATCTATTCCTCTTCTGTACATCGCGCGCATGCGGTTCATCCTCCACATAACCCGGAGTCTTCCGCCAGCCTTAAATCTTCTGTCGGATGTGTAAAGTCTCTTTCCCGCGATTCCGATCCTGACTCCCATCTCCTTTAAGGTAAGGGAAAACTGATAGTCCTCCATAATCGGAAGGTCCGGAAAGCCTCCCATTTCAAAAAACAATTCTCTGCGGATAAATATCCCCTGGTCCCCGAACATTACCTTCCTGTCCTTGATCCTGTGGTTTGAAATCATCTGACAGCACTTCATCCAGATATTTTTAGAATGAAACGCGATTCCAAAACACCCCGCGCGGTATCTTTTCATTACTGCTTCTATCTGCTCTATGGCATCCTCCGGGATCTCGCTGTCACAGTGCAGGAAAAAAAGAATATCCCCGTTGCTTTTTTCCGCTCCCAGATTCATCTGCCTTGCTCTTCCCTTCGGACCGTGAAGCACCGTATATTCCCCCGGTATCAATGCAAGAGTACGATCCGTACTTCCGCCGTCCACCAGCAGAATCTCAGCCTTGTTCTTCACAGGCTCAAGAGTTTTCAGAAACTTACGTATCAGCTTTTCTTCATTATATATTGGAATTATAACCGAAACCTTCATCTACAATAGTTTTCTCCTTGCACGATTCATAAACGGCTGTATGCCGAGCGGAACCTTTTCCTCAATTCCAAGGATCAGCGGCAGGATATGGTATGCCTCCGCCATACCTTTTCTTCTGAAGCTGCTGATACAGGAGGCGCAATACGTATAGAGCTCTCCTCCCTCTGCCTTCGCCGACTCTGCCATCTCTCCGGCAAGCTGCGGCTCTTTGACACCTGCGCATCCCCCAAGCCCGCAGCACTGCACCGCCTCAAAGGGCTCTGTGATCTCACCCTCCAGATACGGGCAAAGCTCATGGAACATCTCTTTTTTCTCCCTGTCAGGGCATGGATAATAGATCGGTATCCTGTCCTTTTTTACCGGCTTTCCTTCGCCTAATTCCTTCAGCTTTTGATAGATAGTCACCATCCTGATATCAAGCCTGTTTTTAAAAAAATGATAACAATTCGGGCAGAGAATAATAAGCTCCTCTACACCCTGCGCTTTCAGACGGGACGAGATTCCTTCCAGATTATCCTCCGTATCCTTCCTAAGCCCAAGCTCATAGACCGGTTTCCCACAGCAGTCGTATACGGTTCCGATATCATATTGCTTCATGAGCTGTTCCAGATATTTTGTTGTCTTTGGATAAAAGGCAGTAAAGTTGCATCCCGGAAATAAAACGGATTTTCTTTTTCCCTTCCGGTAATTTGCAAATTTATATGGGTTTTTCTCCCACAAAAGCCCCTGATAGGAGTCCTGATCCACCTGCATCCGCCGCTCAAGAACCGCGATCCGTGCACCGTCAATGTCCTTTCCTATGTAAATCCGTATATTGATAATCCATGCAAAAATCTTTCAACCTTTTCATACTCTATCACTTTTTGTTTTCCTTGAGTAGTCCTATTTTTATTT
>CAQNVT010000150.1 GCA_948844705.1 uncultured Dorea sp. | reverse complement strand
TGTGGGATGATTTTAAGCTTAAAATCATTAAAAGAGAAGAAGGATTACATTGATAAGCCGCCGATCTGGTGCAGCGTGGATCTTCGGGACGGAAACCAGGCGCTGATCGAGCCGATGAGCCTTGACGAGAAGCTGGAGTTTTTCCAGATGCTTGTGAAGATCGGGTTTAAGGAGATCGAAGTAGGCTTTCCGGCAGCGTCCGAAACGGAATATCAGTTTATGCGGACACTGATCGAGAAGGATATGATCCCGGATGATGTGACGGTTCAGGTGCTGACTCAGGCGAGAGAGCATATTATTAAGAAGACTTTCGAGGCAGTGAAAGGTGCGCCGCATGCGGTGGTGCATCTGTATAACTCCACCTCTGTTGCACAGAGGGAGCAGGTGTTTAAGAAAAGCAAGGAAGAGATTAAAAAGATTGCCGTTGACGGAGCGGAGCTGTTGCTTAAGCTTGCGTCCGAGACGGAAGGAAACTTTACCTTCCAGTACAGTCCGGAGAGTTTCCCGGGAACAGAGGTTGATTATGCCGTAGAGGTATGCAATGCAGTACTTGACGTATGGAAGCCTGCGGCAGATAACAAGGCGATCATTAATATTCCGACGACGGTGGAAAATGCGATGCCGCATGTATTTGCTACCCAGCTGGAGTATGTACATAAGCATCTTAAGTACCGCGATCATGTGATCCTCTGCCTGCATCCTCATAATGACAGAGGCTGCGGCGTGGCGACGGCAGAGCTCGGTATCCTTGCAGGTGCGGACCGCATCGAAGGGACTCTGTTCGGAAACGGTGAGCGGACAGGCAATGTGGACATTATCACCCTGGGGATGAATATGTATTCCCACGGAGTAGATCCGGGACTTGATTTTTCCAATATGTCAGAGATCCGTGCAACCTACGAGAGACTGACAAGGATGCATGTGTATGAGCGTCAGCCGTATGGCGGAGATCTGGTATTTACCGCATTTTCCGGTTCTCATCAGGATGCGATCGCAAAGGGGATGAGCTGGAGAGAAGAGAAGAAGTGCGATAAATGGACGGTTCCGTATCTTCCGATCGATCCGCAGGATGTGGGAAGAAAATATGATTCTGACGTGATCCGTATTAACAGCCAGTCCGGTAAGGGCGGCGTAAATTATATCTTAAAGCAGAGCCATGGCATTAATCTGCCGCAGGAGATGAGAGAGGAAGTAGGATATCTTGTAAAGGACGTATCGGATAAAGCGCATAAGGAGCTGAATCCGGAATGGGTATATCAGATCTTCTCGGATAATTATATTAATACCAAGCCGGTATTCCACATTGACGAATGCCATTTCAAGCAGATTGACGGAATCACGGCGGAGGCGACGATCAATCACGGCGGGGACAGCCGGGTGATTACTGCCATCGGAAACGGCCGTCTGGACGCGGTGAGCAATGCCATCAAACAGTATTTTAACATCAGCTATGAGCTGAGATATTATGAGGAGCATACGCTTTCTAAGGGGTCGTCCGCAAAGGCGGCATCCTATGTGGGCATTGTCTGCAACGGACGGACCTTCTGGGGTGTGGGAATTGATGCGGATATCATCAAATCCTCCATCGAGGCGCTCATTGTTGCGGTGAATAAGATCGAGGAGATCGGAAGCGCGGATGTCTGCAAGGACGAGCGGATGATCGAAATCATGAATTATATCCAGGCAAATTATATTGATATTACCCTGGATGACCTGGCGGAGCATTTCTTCCTGTCAAAGCCGTATATTTCGAAATATATTAAAGAAAAATCCGGAATGACCTTCGGTGACCTTGTGAAGAAGATACGTATGAAAAAGGCGAGGGCGCTTCTTAAGAGCAGCAGTATGACGGTGGAAAATATAGCGCTCACCGTGGGGTATCAGAATGTGGAGCATTTTAACCGCTTGTTTAAAAAGGCATTTGACATGACGCCGATGCAGTTTAGGAATCAGAAATAAGAAAACCAGGAGGTATACATGGGAACATTTCTAAACAGTATAAGCCCATACGAAAGATATAAAGCTATGGTTTCGGATATTTATTTTGTTGATAAATCAGCCTTGCTTACAGAACTTATCCCGGCTTTAGGAAAACCAAATAAATACTTTTGTATTACAAGACCGCGCCGTTTTGGAAAAAGTGTAATGGCGGATATGGTTGCTGCGTTTTTTGGAAATTCCACAGACAGCAGTAAACTGTTCGACGGCCTTTCCGTTGCGAAAAGCAAAAGCGGGGAAGAAAATCCGGACTACCGCAGTCATTTGAATCAGTATAATCTAATCTATATTGATTTTAGTGTTGAACCAAAGGACTGTCAGTTCTATGGGCAGTATATAGACCGGATTCAGGATGGAATTAATAAAGATTTAGTCGATCAATATCCGGATGTGCTCCTTGATGCCGATATTGCTGTGTGGGATGCGTTAAATCTTGTGTTTCAAAAAAAAGGTGAAAAGTTTGTCTTTGTAATAGATGAGTGGGATGCGGTTTTTCATTTACCATATATCAGTAGAGAAGAACAAAAAACTTATCTGCGGTTTTTGCGTTCACTTTTAAAGGGGCAGGCATACGTTGAACTTGTATATATGACAGGAGTGCTCCCCATTGCAAAATATTCCAGCGGATCAGAATTGAATATGTTTGTTGAGTATGATATGGTAACCAGAAAAAAATTCAGTGAGAGCTTTGGATTTTTGGAGCATGAGGTTGACAGACTGTTTGAGATTTATCAGGCTGAGACTTTGTCACCGGAGATCACGAGAGAGGATCTGTGCAGCTGGTATGATGGATATTATACAGTAAAAGGGACGAGGCTCTATAATCCAAGGTCTGTCGTATGTGCGCTGCTTGATGATGAACTGGCATGCTATTGGACAAGCTCCGGTCCGTATGATGAGATTTTTTATTATATCCGTAATAATATAGAAGCAGTCCGGGACGACCTTGTTCTGATGATTTCGGGAGAGGGCGTGAAAGCGGAAATTGAGAATTTTGCGGCTTCTTCCATGAAGGTAAATACAAGAGATGAGATTTATTCTGCAATGCTTGTGTACGGATTACTGACCTATAAGGACGGGAAGGTATATATTCCTAACAGGGAGCTTATGAAGCAGTATGAGAAGCTTTTGATTTCCAAGGATTCTTTTGGATATGTTTACAGGCTGGCAAAAGAATCGGAAAGGATGTTAGAAGCCACCTTACAGGGTGATACGGAGACGATGGCGCAGATTCTAAAGTATGTGCACGATACAGAATCCCCTATTTTCTCTTATAACAGTGAGATTGAATTGTCCGCAGTTGTAAATCTGGTATATCTGGCGGCACGAAATGAATATCGTGTAGAGAGAGAAGATAAAGCGGGGGAGGGATTTGTGGATTTTATCTTTTACCCGGAGTGTAAGAGGGCAGACGCTTTTATTCTTGAACTAAAGACTGACGGTACTCCGGACGAGGCGATTGCGCAGATAAAAGAGAAAAAATATGCACTGCGTTTTCAGGGGAAATTGGGAGAAAAGCAGAAATATACAGGGAGAATTCTTGCAGTTGGAATCAGTTACAGCAAAAAAACAAAGGCGCATGTCTGTAAAATAGAAGAATTGTAAAAATAGTAGGAGGCGTAAAGGAATGATTATCAGCGCGAAATACCTTATTACAGGCGACGGGAAAACTGTATTGACGAATAAGGCAGTTTTAACAGGAACAGATGGAAAGATTAGAAAAATAAGCAGAAAGGAAGAGCTTATAAAAGAATTCCCGGAAGAGGAGATTAAGGACTACGGGGAGGCAACGATCCTTCCCGGTCTCTGCGATATGCATGCCCATCTTGGATACTGGTATTCCCAGCCGGACAGCTTTAATTACGGTCCTCAGCTTATCATGCTCTATGCCTTGCAGCATGCGCAGGCGGCCTTTGAAAGGGGAATTACCTCGGTAAGGGATATGTCTTCTGCTCATGGCGTGTGTAAGAATCTGAAGCTTGCGGCGGAGAAGGGGTTTGTTGTTATCCCGAAGATCACGCATACGGATACGGGACTCTGTATGACCGGAGGCCATGCGTGGGAAGAGGTAGAGCAGGTGGACGGACCGTGGGAGGTACGAAAGGAAATAAGAAAACAGGCCCGTGACGGGGCGGAATGGATAAAGGTTCTTACGACTCACAGAAGCCACATCCCGGAGCTTACGCAAGAAGAGCTCGACGCGGCAGTGGATGAGTGCCATCGGAGAGGAATCAAATGCGGAGTGCACGCAGGAACCAACCCGGGGATTCAAATGTGTATCGACGCGGGCTTCGATACGATCGAGCATGCTACCTTCATGACGGTTGACCATGCAAAGCAGATGGCGGCAAAGGGTATTGCCTGGACGCCGACGATTATGGCCTATACCCTGCTCTATGATATTTGTAAGGAAAATCTGGAAAAACATGCCGGGGCGCCGGTAAATGATCCGGTCATGCAGAAAGAGATGAAGGATTACCAGTACTTTGAGCCGGCGTATAAGGCGTACCGGGATCATTTTAAGGAATTTTACGATACCGGAGTGACCGTGATCGCGGGAACCGATATGGTTATGTACCAGTCGCCGCTTCTGCCGCTTCCGAGAGAGCTGCAATATATGGTAGAATACGGCATTACTCCGGTTCAGGCGATCCAGACCGCCACGGAAAACCCGGCGAAGGTGCTCGGCGTGGAAGATGAGCGCGGACTTATAAAGGAAGGCCTGGACGCAGATATTCTGGTTGTGGGCGGTGACCTCAGCAAAGATATAATGTGCCTGAATGATGTGAAGCTTGTGACGATGGATGGAAAGAGAGTATTTGAAGACGGCATCAGGTATGTGGGGACAAAGAATATGAATATGTAAATAAGGACATGGATTCTGAACAGTGATTCAAATAAAACGTCTGCCTGGTATTGGATTTCCAGGCAGGCGTTTTAACATTAAATCTCTCTCGTATATTCTTTAAGCCATTCTCTTTCTTCCTCCGTCAGGCGGGGACCGATCTTTTCATATACATCCTTATGGTACTGGTTGAGCCATTCTCTTTCATCACGGCTCATTTCCTCGGGATCGATTCCGTCCAGGTCGATGGGAGCGAAGGTGATCGTCTCAAAGTGCATGAACTGTCCGTATTTATTTTTCACGCCTTTCTTTACGACGAATTCGTTTTCGATGCGGATGCCGAATTTTCCGTCCTCATAGATTCCGGGCTCGTCAGTGATGACCATGCCCTCCTCCAGCTGATGGTGCTCGTTCTTGCTTGGAACGACATACCAGCGGAAGCCGGTAGGAGCCTCGTGAACATTTCCGAGATACCCTACGCCGTGGCCGGTGCCGCACTGGTAATCAAGATCAATATCAACCCCGCCATCAGCGTAGCCACGGCAAGGCCTTCGACGCCGAAATTGGCGATGATAT
>CAQNVT010000149.1 GCA_948844705.1 uncultured Dorea sp. | reverse complement strand
TCAAAGCCCTTGATGATTGATTCATTCTCCAAGGCAGGATCCGGCTTTAGATAAGAATCTTTCCAGCTCAGGGCGTATTTTTTTCTATCTCGGAAACAGGGAGCTTGATGAGGCGTATGATTATAAATGAAAAAAATACGCCGATCAGGATGATCACAATGATAATACCTGCCAGAAGGAAGGTGGCGGTCCTGTAAAGAGCCATACTTGCGGCGGTTTCTTTATCGCTTCCGTCCGTATTGTATGTGATGATATCATTAAAAGCACCGTTTAAGGAATTATAGAGCTCTACGCATTCTCCCTCCAGAATTCCGCGGGCCTCCTCGGTATCTCCGCCCTTTGCCAGTTCGACAATTTTTTCGTCCGCCTGGCTGTACTGTGTCCAGTAATTCATCGCGGTATCATAAAAGGCTTTTTCTTCCTCGTCAATTAAATCTCCGTATTTTGACAAAAGAGCATTCATCTCTTCCGTTTCCTTCTGGATGTATGTAAGGCTTGATTCCTCTACCTCATCAGAAACAGCGGTGAGATAGCCAAGCTCATTGAGGCGGATATTGGAAAGAGTAGTTTCCATGTCTCGTGCGGTGTCTATGCTGGGTAGCCAGCTCGTTGAAATATCGTTTGTTTTTTCATTTAATCTGCCCATTAAAAGGAATGACATCCCACCGATAATGAGCATGCCGATCAGAGCAACTCCTACAAGAATATACAGCTTTAACCGGATTCTTAGATTTCGTAAGTAGTTTATCATGTTCCCTGTCTCCTTTTTCATATAATCCGTAAATATATCGGCTTTTTGGTAAGAATTGATAAGAAAAAAGGGAGAATTTTGACGGAACCTGTCTTATTTTCTTCTGGCATAGGACATGACCATATTGACCATATTTTCAATTTGCGTCTGTTCTTCTTTGGATTTTCCTTCCTTTAATATGGAAATAACCATGGTCATTTCATCAGGGGTAAATCGGATTCCGTTTTTCTGTGCTCCGGTGATCAGTGACATCATAACAGGAGCAAGCGCTTTGCCGCTTTTTCCTTCGGTACGCTTTGCCGCATTTTTAATAAGCTCCAGCTTAAGCGGATCCATATCCTTCATAGAAGGATGGTTTAACCATTCATTCATCCGTAGCTTCTCCTTTCTGAGGACCGTCCTGCGGATCATCTTCCGGCATGTGGAACATATCGCCGAACATGCCTCCGAGCATATCCGCCATATCAGACTGTCCTTTCGTCATTTCCATCATATTCATCATCATTTCCATTTGTTCCATCATTTCCTTTTCTTCCGGTCCCATATAATCCTTAAGTGTGTCGAAAATTTTGGAAGAATCAGGATTCCCAAAACCATGGAAATATTCCATCGTATAACGCAGCTCTGAAAATTTGATATAGATGCCGAGCGTTCTCTGTATAGAAGCAGGAGTGTATGGAAGCATCAGCTTTAAGGCGTAAAGTCCGGACGGCGTTGTCAGATTGTCAAAAGGGGTCATTGGTTTCGGGGGATTATGTTCCATAGGCACTCCTTAAATTAACGTTGTAAATATATATGCGGAAGGAATGGAATTTATGAGAAATGTTCATACTCTAATTATGAGAGCACAAAGCGTGAAACAATTCGCAGCATGTTGAAAGAAAGCAAGAAAGGAAGTATGAGAAAATGAACAGGAAATTAATTATTGACGGCAATGCAGTATATGAAATAGACGAGGACTGCATGCTCGGCAGAAGAAGAAAAGAAGAAGAAAGCAAACCGGCAGAGAAAGATGTATATATGGAAGAATATAAGAAAGCGATGAGAAGGACGGAGTGATTACCCCGTCCTTCTGGTTATAAAGCTTTAAACTAAGACTAGCAGTCACATCCGCATCCGTCGCCGAAGCCGCATCCGCCGCAGAAGATAAGAAGAAGGATAATCCACAGGCAGCTGTCATTGCCGCATCCGCCTCTGCTCATTCCGCCGCCGCATCCGCCGCAGAAGATGAGTAAAAGGATGATCCACAGACAGCTGTTGTTAGCAAAACCGCATCCGCAGTCTCCGCCTCTTCCCATTGCTGAATCACATCCGCATCCACAGTTTGTAGCACTTAAATCACTCATACTAAAGTCCTCCATATAGGTTATTTACACTACATAATATGTGTGAACCCGGGATGTGTGAAAAGAAAATACTAATATTTCATAAGTCGTTTTACGGAGTGCTCGTACTTACGCGAACGGCTTTTAAGCTTTAGTCCGGCAGACATGGTCATATCCTTTTTTGTGTGCTCGTCGTACAGAGAAAGCAGATAGGCGACCGTATAATTCCGGTTTTTAAACCAGGTAAATAAAAGCCAGTTCATGATATCCGGGAGCCAGTACCGCTCGGGAATCTGTGCTTCCCTTAAAAGAATGATGTAGGGAAGGGCCTGCATGGCGAGCTGTGCCAGACGGCTTTCTGCATGTTTCTGCCGGATCAGCTCATCGCTCTCGGCGATGATATCATATAACTTCCCAGATGCCTTCCAGTAGACGACAAACCCGGAATCTTCGGTATCCTGCGGAGCCTCGTTTTTCAGATCATAGGTTTGAAGGACGGGCTTCCTGCCGGAAATGCTTCTGTCATATTCCGCACGCTTTGTGGTGTCTGAAAGAACAGAATAGGCTTCCAGAATCTCCTGCATCTGCCCGGTAGTATCGATACCGTTTTTCATATTGGCATCCGGGTGGTATTTTTTTGCAAGTGTATTTTTGGCGGCCGTAATCTCATCTAAAGAGGCTTTTACAGACACGCCTAAAATGTCATAATAATTTTTTGTCTCCATAATATTTATAAATTCTCCCCTTATTATGAATTGTCCCCAAAATGGTACAACTATCATACTCCAAAATATAGAAGAAAGCAAATTTTATTTTTTTGAATATTCTATATAAGACGTAGAAAAGGAGTTTTTTATATATGGATAGAGTAAAAAAGAGAGTGGGGTATCAGGATAAGGACGAAAGAAGGGGCACCTGCAAGGGAGAAGGAATAGCCGTGGCTGTTCTGGACACGGGGATTGCGGCTCATCCGGATTTTAAGGGAAGGATTATGGCATTTGCAGACTTTGTGAACGGAAGGAAGGTATTATATGACGACAGCGGACACGGAACCCATGTGGCGGGAATTCTTGCCGGGGACGGAAGGATGTCGAAGGGTATCCTGTCCGGAATGGCGCCGGGAGCATGCATCTGCGCGCTTAAGGTGCTGGACGAAAAGGGGGAGGGAGATGTTGACCATATCTTAAGGGGAATGTATTGGACGATGGAGCATGCAGGTAAGTTTGGGATCCGGGTAGTCAATATCTCGGCAGGTGCAAAAAGAGGGCTTGATGAAGAGAAGGAGGAGAAGCTTCTTGAGGCGGTGGAGGTGCTCTGGGATATGGGTCTTACAGTCGTTGTCTCGGCGGGGAATTACGGACCGGAGGAAGGGACGGTCGCGGTGCCGGGAACGAGCCGGAAGGTGATCACGGTAGGAGCCTTGAAGGAAGGAAAAGAACTTGGGTGCTCCGGAAACGGGCCCACCGGAGAATGCGTAGTAAAACCAGATCTGGTGGCTCCGGGGTACCAGATCATATCCTGTAACAATGTGTCGCCTAAGATAAGGAAGCCCTATACGGTAAAAAGCGGATCATCGATGGCGACTCCGGTAGTCTCCGGTGCGGTTGCGGCGCTTTTATCCAAATATCCGGATATGAGCAATGTGGAGGTTAAATTACGGCTTCGGGAAACCTGTGAGAGGATACCCGGGAAGCTTTCCGGGACAGGGTGGGGGATGCTGAGGGTGGATAGACTGCTTGAGTATAAATAAAAGCAATAATGCCAAAGGGTGTCAAGAAAAAACACTTGACACCCTTCTGCTTTTGTTGTATGATAGCTCAGGTGATAAGAGTGAATGAGATTTTAAAGCAGGCATTATTATATGATTTTTACGGTGAGCTTCTGACAGAGCATCAGAAGGAGATATACGGGCGGTTTGTTTCGGACGATTTGTCCCTTGGGGAGATTGCGAAGGAAGCGGGTATCAGCCGGCAGGGTGTTCACGATATCATTAAGCGCTGCAGCGCGGCGCTTTCCGGATATGAGGAAAAGCTTCATCTTGTAGAGAGATTTATGGCGGTGAAGCAAAAGGTAGAGCATATAGACGCGCTGCTTTCCGGATATGAGAAGGAAGGGGACGAGACAGTGCTTCGCAGGATCCGGGATATATCCAGAGAAATATTAGATGAGCTATAGAGGAGTTACAGTATGGCGTTTGACAGCTTGACAGAAAAACTTCAGAATGTATTTAAGAATCTAAGGAGTAAGGGACGTCTTACGGAGGATGATGTTAAGGAAGCCTTAAAGGAGATAAAAAGAGCGCTTCTTGCGGCGGATGTCAACTTTAAGGTGGTCAAGGACTTTATTAAAAATGTCCAGGAGCGGGCGATCGGCCAGGATGTAATGAACGGACTGAATCCCGGGCAGATGGTGATCAAGATCGTAAATGAGGAGCTGGTAACCCTGATGGGCTCCGAGACGACAGAGCTCAGGCTTCAGCCGGGAAGCGCCGTTACGGTGATCCTTATGGCGGGTCTTCAGGGCGCAGGTAAGACAACAACGACCGCAAAGCTGGCGGGAAAATATAAATTAAAAGGGAAAACAGGGACGAGGAGACGGAAAAAAGGAATTAGAATAGACGGGAAAGGAAATGGAAAGCACAAAAATGG
>CAQNVT010000148.1 GCA_948844705.1 uncultured Dorea sp. | reverse complement strand
TATCAAGCAACAATGCTTCTTGCTTGGTCAAAGCTCGCTCACCACGTGCCAGCGCCAGGAGATCCTCATAGCGATACCCCGTGTATGTCCCCAATCGAATCATTCCGCCTTTTTCCGCGCTTCCGGCATCCCACAGCTCCCGAAGCGAAAAAGTATCGCTCTCGCCATAGGTCGCGGTCTTCACCAGCATATCCTCCCCCGTCTCCTCATAGCCCGTAAGAAGGAACCAATGCCAGATATAATCCTTATATTTTTCCGTCTTTTTATGTCTCAGCAGAAGATATGGAACCGGGTACCCCGCGTCGATCTGGGTACGGATCATATCCCGTGCCTTTTCATAGCTGTTCTCCCCGGAAAATGCTTCCATATTTATGTCGGCACTTTTAACCACGCCCGTGTCTGCATCTGTATTAGAAGCCGCACGTACATCCTCAATGTATTTCATGAATCCGCCGATAAACCACTCGAGCTTCTTCACTCCGCCGATCCGGGGACGGATATAGGGTTTCATTTTCTGGCTGAAGGCAATATAGTCCTCCTTCGTAAGCGTTTGTACAGAGTACGGGTACAGTTCGCCAAGCCCCTTCCTGAGCGCAAGATAAATACAGCAGTCACAGGCCGTTGCCGCCGCACAGCCGCCCATATTCATTACGATATTAGTAAACCAGTCCTGGTTGCCGCCGTAAGCGCCTTCTATTGTAAAATATTCCAGTTCTTTTTTCATCTCTTAAAATTCCCTTCTTGCCTTGTATGTCGGAATCCGGTACACATTTTCCCAGTCGACCTTATTTCCCAGATATTTATAATTCCCGTTTTCATCCTCCCGCAGTATCACGGTATGCCGGAAAGAGCAGTCAGTTCCCTCCTCCACAAAAACAGCCTCCACACGGACCGACAAGGTGCCGTCGTCATTTTCCGTGCATTCTACGACCTCCGGAAACGGCTGCAGCTGCGGAAGCCTGTTCCATGCATTTACGGCAATCCAGGGATAGACCCCCTCTTCCTCATTATATGCACCGTACTGACGAATCTGCTCTGTTGTCATATCAAAATACCGGCTGACGATTCCCTCGAACTCCTCACACGGAATTCCCTCCGCGTACTTCTCCTTCTCGATCTTCTCACCTGTCGCCATATAATACAGGGAATCATACAGATCATTAAATTCTATGCCCTCCATATTATCCTGATTCCAATCTGTCAGGAACAGGTTATTTCCGAAATAACTGACCGGCGTGATACAGCGCGCCGCAATCTCACGGCATTTCCCGCCAAGGGGCAGAATCCGGTAAAAAATGTGCATATCCATCTCCTGATTTCTGGACAGGGCCTTTTCCCAGATCAGCCAGCCTTTCTCCGTATACTCCCACCGGTAAGCCAGGATCTTCTCCATCTGCTGGAAAACAGGCTCCATGCTCTTATTATACACTGCGCTTGCAAATGTGACAGACAGGCTTCCGGCCTCAAACTGAAGCCTGTAGTACCTGAAGACTCCGCTCTTATTCACCGTATAAAAATCCGTCTCCGTCTTTTCCCCCTGTCCGGCCTTCCTGAGAGCTTCATCTACTCTTTCATAATTCCTCATATTATCATCACGGCTTCCGCAGATCACAGAGCTTCCGTCCCCGGCAGCGCAATCGATGAGCCTGTGTATCTCATTCTCCTTAAGAACTGTATTCAGCGCTTCATCTATATCGACCTGACTGTAAATATCACTGCATTTTTTCATAATAGAAGAAAGCCTCTCTGTTATATCGGCCTGCTCTTCTTTACTCATCTCGATAGTTTTCACCTCATAGTCCGGATTATCCTCCTGTTCCTCCTGCTGCTCCTCCTCCAGCACCTCTATGCTCGTAAGAGCAGGCTCCGGCCGTTCCTTTTCATTCTCCCCACACCCGGAAAGGAAAAGAAATGTCATGAGTAGTGCCGGCGCCATAGCCATAATCAATGTAACTATTTTACGTCTTTTCATATTTCCTCCATGTTTTTGTATAAACCGAATCTCTTCATGGCTGCTGTTTTCTCCGTTCACAGTAACTCTTTCTATTTATAATGTCAAGCGCCCCTTAATTTGACGTTTAATTGTAACTGTTCAGTACCTTCACAGTTACAATGCAAAATCCTTTTAAAATCGCCTTCGGCGATGGGATTTTGCACTCCTGAATCATACTTTTACAGTCTCAGCAGTAAATGCTTCGACCTGTGCTGAACAGTTACGTTTAATTTTCTATTGACTTTTTATACAAGAGGTGCTATATTGATCTCAGATCAATATGTATACATTAATTATTTTTGTATACAAAATCAAAATGCGACAAAAAATAGTAAAGGATGGTAAGTGAAAATGAAATTAGGATTTATCGGAACCGGCAACATGGCGTCTGCAATTATGGGCGGAATTATCAAAAACCAACTCATTCCGGCAGAGGAAATCATCGGGGCAGATTTATTTGCACCAGGAAGGGAACGTGTACAGAAGCAGTTCGGAATTCATGTTACGGACAGCAATAAGGAGGTTGTAGAAAAGGCAGAGGTCATCATTTTATCTGTAAAGCCTCAGTTCTATGCCGACGTAATAAACGAAATCAAGGATGATATAAAGGATAACCAGATCATCATCACAATCGCCCCCGGGAAGACACTCGCATGGCTCTCCGAGCAGTTTGGCAAAGCAGTAAAGATCGTCCGCACCATGCCGAACACTCCTGCAATGGTTGATGCCGGCATGACGGCCGCATGCCCGAACGAGCATATGACCGAAGAGGAAACGACATATGTACGCACGCTTCTTGAAAGCTTCAGCCGGGTAGAGATCATACCTGAGCGCCTGATGGATGTTGTTGTTGCAGTAAGCGGAAGCTCGCCGGCTTATGTATTTATCTTGTTCGTTTTTCTTTTTTAGGGCCAGAAGTAGGTTCTGTCTGGTTTTCTGATTGTAAGGATTGACTTTTAG
>CAQNVT010000147.1 GCA_948844705.1 uncultured Dorea sp. | reverse complement strand
TCAGCACTTTTTTTATTCAGTTCAGCCGGAAGGCTGAACTGTTACTTTAATCCTTTAATATTGGAATAAAATAATTGAGTAAATGCCCGGAGTTTGATACAATAAAATAATCAGGGCAGAAACGGAGAAAATGGAAATGCACAGACTGACAGAGCTTATCCGGGAGGATATGAAGCCGGCGCTTGGAGTGACGGAGCCGGGGGCGATCGCATATGCGGCGGCGGAGGCAAAAAGCCGCGTAAAGGGTGAGATAAAGAAGGTTAAGGTGGCGCTTAATTCGGGCATGTATAAGAATGCGTTTACATGCGGAATTCCGAATTCGGAGCATTATGGCAATCTGCATGCGGCAGCGCTTGGGGTGACGGCGGCAAAGCCGGAGCTTGGGCTTATGTCTCTTCGTGATATTACGCCGGAGGATGACAGACGGGCGGCAGAGCTTATAGAGGCAGGAGCTGTGGAGGTAAGTCTTGACCATATCGGTTCTGAGATTACGATTGACGCATGCGTACAGACGGAGGAGGAGAGCTGTACCGTGCATATCCGCGGGAGCCATACGCATATTACATCTATTGAGAAAAACGGCGTGTGTATCTACAGCGGGGAAGAGGCTGCGAAAAGCGTCGCAAAAACACAAGGAAATGATGCGGCAGAAGCAATAGACGGAGACGGGCCGCCGCTCATACACAGGCATTCCTTTCGGAATATACTGGAATATGTGCGCACGGTGAATCCGGAGGAGCTTTTGTTTATCCGGGAAGCGTTTTCCATGAATATGGAGCTTTTTTGCGAGGGAATGCGCTCGGAACGGACGGTTATCCTAAAGAAGCTTCTTAAGGACAACGGGGGAGAGATTATATCAGGGGACGTAAAGAAGACGGCGCAGCTTTTGTGCAGCGGAGCGATAGAGGCAAGGGTCCTGGGGCTTTCCAGCCCGGCGATGAGCATTACCGGAAGCGGCGCCCACGGAATCATTGCGACGATGCCGTTATACGCACAGTATAAGGTAAATGAACGGGAGGCCGATGAGAGGCTCCTGCTTCGGGCGGCAGCATTAAGCTTTCTGATCACCATGTATATCAAGGAATATTCGGGAAGACTGTCGGCCTTCTGCGGCTGCGGAATCGCTGCGGGAACAGGTATGGCATGCGGGCTGGGTCTTCTGCGGGGAGCAGAGGAAGAGGAGCTTTTCATGATAATAAAAAATATGGCAAGCGGCATTACCGGTATGATCTGCGACGGCGGAAACCACGGCTGTGCCATGAAGGGAATCGTGGCCGTGGACGCGGCTTTCCGGGCGGCGGAGCTTGCCCTGGAGCATGTGTGCATAGACGGAATTCACGGAATCAACGGAAGAACGCCGGAGGACACCATGCGCTATATGGGACGCATTGCCTCGCCCGGAATGACAGAGACAGAGAAGACGATCGTGGAGATCATGGAAGAAAAAGTGAGGAGGGATGTATAGATGGCTGGGAAAGAAAAGAAACAGAATCGCAGAAGACGGAAGAAAAAAGGAGGCGTGATATCAGGGATTATTCTGGTGATCGCACTGGCAGTATTTTGCGTATCGGCATTTAATCTGATCAAGTACGGAAAGGGATATCTGGCGGGCCGGAGCGAATACAGCGGACTTCGGAAGCTGGCAGTGGAAGGAGAAGAGCCGGGGGGAGATTTTCAGGTAAATTTTGATGAACTCCTCGCCGTTAATCCGGATACGGTAGGCTGGATCCGTTTCTACCCGGAACCTGCGGCAATTAATTATCCGATCGTTCAGGGAAAGGATAATCAGGAATATCTTAATAAAACCTTTTCGGAGGGGGAAAATACACTCGGAGCCATCTTCATGGCGGCAGAGAACAGGGCGAACCTGTTTGACAAAAATACGATCATATACGGACACCGCATGAACGACCATTCCATGTTCTACCATCTGGAGGATTATCAGGATCAGGAATTTTATAAAAAATATCCTCATTTTTATATATATACTCCGGACGGAATAGAACACATTTACAGGATCTACTCTGTGGGCACCGTAGATGAATTTTCGGATACATATCTTACCAGATTTGCCTCGGACGAAAAATTCAAGGAGTTTTTGAAAATGACAAAGGACGTGTCCGATTATGATACCGGCGTAGAGGTGGGAGCAGGCAGCAGGATCGTAACCTTATCAACCTGTACAAGCGCGGGCGACAGCAACCGGTATGTGGTGCGCGGCGTGCTGGAGGACGAGGTAAGGGTAAAGGAAGAAAAGGAGGAGAAGTAAGGGATGGCTTATATCTATGAGGTCGGTGACGTCGTGACACTGAAAAAGCCTCATCCGTGCGGCAGCAGAGAGTGGGAGATTCTGCGTGTAGGCGCGGATTTCCGGCTTAAATGTATGGGGTGCGGCCATCAGATCATGATCTCCCGCAAGTTGGTGGAAAAAAATACGAAGGATTTGCGGAAAAAAGCTTGAAACAGGTGTCAGATTATGGTATCATATGAATTCGTGATACAACATTTTTCGAAGAGAAATACTTCGGATATCCTTGCTCCCGGGAAAAGAATACGGGGGCCAAAAGACCAGAAGGAGGTGCAGGAGACGACATGAACAAATATGAATTAGCTGTTGTTGTCAGTGCAAAAATCGAAGACGACGAAAGAGCACAGGTTATCGAAAAAGTAAAAGCATTAGTAGAACGTTTCGGCGGCCAGATCTCAGACGTTGATGAATGGGGTAAGAAGAGATTAGCTTACGAGATTCAGAAGATGAAAGAAGCATATTACTATTTCATCCACTTCGAATCTGATGCAGAGGCTCCGGGCGAAATCGAGCAGAGAATTCGCATCATGGAAGGCGTCATCAGATATTTATGCGTTAGACAGGAAGCATAAGCAGGAAGTAGAGGTAAATTTATGAATAAAGTGATTTTAATGGGACGCTTGACAAGAGACCCCGAGGTGAGATATTCACAGGGGGAAAGCTCAACGGCCGTTGCAAGATACACGCTGGCTGTTGACCGCAGATTTAAGAGGAACGGGGATGATCAGACCGCAGATTTTATCGGCTGTGTGGCATTCGGAAGAAGTGCCGAGTTCGCGGAGAAATATTTCCGCCAGGGCCTGAAGGTGATCGTGACCGGACGTATCCAGACCGGAAGCTATACCAACAGGGACGGCCAGAGGGTATATACGACCGATGTGGTAGTCGAGGATCAGGAGTTTGCGGAGAGTAAGGCGGTAAGCGATGCGAATGCAGGACGTTATCAGGCAGCACCGGCACCTGCTCCGGCTCCGGCCCCGGCAGCTGATGCAGGAGACGGCTTCATGAATATCCCGGACGGGATCGATGAGGAGCTTCCGTTTAATTAGAGCGTTTCGTTATGGTGAAAAGGAGGTAAAGCAAGATGGCTTTTGATAAAAGCAGTCGTCCGGAAGGCGGCTTCAAGAGAAGAGGCGGCGGACGCAGAAGAAAGAAAGTCTGCGTGTTCTGCGGAAAAGAGAATAACGAGATCGATTACAAGGACGTAGCAAAGTTAAGAAAATATATCTCTGAGAGAGGCAAGATCCTCCCGAGAAGAATTACAGGAAACTGCGCAAAGCATCAGAGAGCTCTTACAGTAGCGATCAAGAGAGCACGTCATATCGCTTTGATGCCGTACGTTCAGGAGTAGTATAGTTTATAAGTGAAGAATGAGAGTGAGGATGAATGCCGCTTTGTGACGCAAGGTCACAAAGCGGCATTTATTCGTGGTACGTCCGGCGTTGCGCGTTTCTAATGCGTAAGTTTCGCGGTTTTTCGGTGTAAAAAATGTGAGAATGCCCACAATTATCGTTGTATATTTTGGGTTTATATGCAATGCTATATTTATGACAGGAGGTGTGCGCCAGTTCGGCGCTAGATATATAACTGGTGGGAATCCAGTCTGGTAAGACCTAGCAAGTCGCCAGTACCAAGTCCTTGGAGCGCCAAAGGCTAACAATGGTGTTTAAGCGTAGGACAGGGAACAGGAACGCCGTAAT
>CAQNVT010000146.1 GCA_948844705.1 uncultured Dorea sp. | reverse complement strand
TCTACACTCTTTCCCTACACGACGCTCTTCCGATCTCGAAGCTGTAATATGTCGCAAGCGACCGCGCTCAGCGCGAAAATGTGCTAAGGCACATTCTTTATTCGTCAAAATGAACAGAAACCGCAGAATTTCTTGTGCAATCTTCTCTCAATAAAAGCTTGTTAATTAATTATCAATGTGGTATTATAATCAAGGATGGCGGCAAAAAACGACAGACGTATTTGCCGCACCTCTATCAAGCCAGAAAAATGCATAAAAAGGAGAAGAAAAACATGAGCTGCAAAGTCACAATCATTGGAGCCGGAAGTGTAGGCGCAACGATCGCATACACGTTGTCCGGAGAAGACATGGCGTCTGAGATCGTTCTGATTGACATCAACAAGGAAAAAGTAGAAGGCGAAGTCATGGATATCGAGCAGGGAACCTGCTTCAGGGATCCTGTTGCTATTATTGCAGGAGAGTATGAGGACGCCAGGGATTCTGACATTGTAATTATTACCTCGGGTATTGCACGTAAGCCGGGGCAGACCAGAATCGAGCTGACACAGACGAATGTTGATATATTAAAAGAGATCACGCCGGAGATCGTAAAAGCTGCTCCCAATGCACTTTACATTATCGTAAGTAATCCGGTTGATATTATGACCTATGTATTCACAAAGATTTCAGGAATTCCGGAAAATCAGATTATCGGTTCCGGAACTGTCTTAGATTCGGCGAGACTCCGCTGTGGACTTTCCGAGCATTTTAAAGTTGCACAGAGAAATATTCACGCATATGTATTCGGCGAGCATGGAGATACGTCGTTTATTCCATGGTCGGCGGCGCGTATTGCAGGCGTTAATGTAGATGATTTTGTTAAGATGATGCCTCATCTTGGAAAAGAAGAAAAAGAATTAGATAAGGATGCAATGCTGACCTATGTGCAGAAATCCGGCGGCAAGATCATCGCGAACAAGGGCGCGACTTTCTATGCGGTAACCAGAGGCGTCTGTAGATTATGCAGCATCCTGATGTCTGCTTCAGAGTCGATCACGACCGTGTCTTCCATGATGCACGGAGAGTATGGAATTGAAGACGTATGTTTAAGTACGCTTGCACTTGTAGGTCCGAACGGTATTCAGGGGAAAATACCTATGACGCTTACCGATGAAGAGGTAGAGAAGCTTAAGGCAAGCGCGGACGCACTGAAAGCAGTGATTGGCCAGATTGATTTATAAAGGAAATATAAAAAATAAGAAAAGAAAGGACAGCGAGAACTATGAAGTACAGTTATTATCCGGGATGTACCTTGAGAACAAAGGCGAAGGACCTGGATGCTTATGCAAGAACTTCGGCAAAGGCGCTGGGAATCGAGCTTGAGGAAATCTCAGACTGGCAGTGCTGCGGAGGGGTGTACCCGCTCGGCTCTGACGAGATTGCCACAAAGCTGTCTTCGGTCCGTGCGCTTAACGAGGCGAAGGAAAAGGGGCAGAGCCTGGTAACCATGTGTTCTGCATGTCATCATGTGATTAAGCGTGTCAATGATGATATGAAAAATGTGGATGATATCCGCACGAGAGCAAACAATTATATGGAGCTTTCCGAGCCTTATGCGGGCGAGACAGAGGTTCTTCATTTCTTAGAGGTTCTCCGCGACCGCGTAGGGTTTGAGGAACTTAAGAAAAAGGTGACAAATCCGCTCACGGGAAAGAAAATCGGCGCTTACTATGGATGTCTGCTTCTTCGTCCCAGCAAGCTTTTGAGCTTTGACGATCCGGAGAATCCAAGGATCATAGAGGATTTTATCCGCGCGGTCGGAGCGGAGCCGGTGATTTACCCGTACCGCAACGAGTGCTGCGGCGGTTACATTTCCTTGAAGGAAAAGGAAATGTCAAAGAATATGTGCGAGAAGATTATGGAGAGCGCGGAGGGCTTCGGCGCAGAGATGCTTATCACGGCCTGTCCGCTGTGTCTGTATAATCTGAATAAAAGCACGGGCGCGAAGCTTCCGGTCGTTTATTTTACGGAGCTTCTGGCGGAAGCGCTCGGTGTAAAGGAAGAAGCGAAAGAGGAGGTGCAGGCATCATGAGCTCTGAAAAGAAACAGGCGGAAATGATAAAAGAGATCAGCGGCGTCAATCCGCTTAAATGCATGAAATGCGGGAAATGCTCTGCAACCTGTCCGTCCTACAATGAGATGGATATCAAGCCGCATCAGTTCGTATCCTATGTAATTAATGAAGATATTGAAGGTCTGGTAAATTCAAAATCACTTTGGAAATGTCTTTCCTGCTTTGCATGTGTGGAGAGATGTCCGCGCGACGTAAAGCCGGGTAAGCTTATTGATGCCGCAAGGCAGATTGTTGTCCGCCAGAGGGGGCAGGATTATCTGAAGGCAGACGAGATTCCACAGCTTTTGGATCCGGAGCTTCCGCAGCAGCTGTTAGTCAGTGCATTCAGAAGGTATAGGAGGTGAGCCTAAGTGCAGAGGATAGGAGTATTTGTCTGCCACTGCGGAAGTAACATTGCCGCGACGGTGGACGTAAGTAAAGTAGCGGAAATGGCCCTCATGGAGCCGGGCGTCGTCCATGCCGAAGACTACCAGTATATGTGCTCTGAAGCTGGTCAGGCAAAGATCGCGGCGGCGATTCAGGAAAAAGGCTTAACGGGGATTGTTGTATGTTCCTGTTCCCCGCGTATGCATGAGACTACATTCAGAAAAGCGGCAGAGCGTGCGGGCCTGAATCCGTATATGGTTGAGATTGCCAATATCCGTGAGCACTGCTCATGGATTCATAAGGATATGGAGGAAGCAACGAAGAAAGCCGTGATCTTAATGAGAGCGGCAGTTGCGAAGGTGAATTTAAACACGCCTCTTAAGGAAGGCGAGAGCCGGGTAACAAAGAGAGCGCTCGTAATCGGCGGCGGTATCGCAGGTATTCAGACGGCTCTTGATATCGCAGACGCAGGCTACGAGGTGGATATCGTAGAGAAGACGCCGAGTATCGGCGGAAGGATGTCGCAGCTTGACAAGACCTTCCCGACACTGGACTGTTCCGCATGTATCCTGACGCCGAAGATGGTGGAGGCCTCGGCTCATGAGAAGATCACGATCTATACATACAGCGAGGTGGAGAAGGTAAGCGGCTTTGTGGGTGATTTTACCGTAGATATCCGCAAAAAGGCAAGAAGCGTGGACATGAATAAATGTACCGGCTGCGGCGTATGTCAGGAGAAATGTCCGTCCAAGAAGGCGCCGAGTGAATTTAACAGAGGCTTAAATACAAGAAGCGCGATCTATACACCGTTTGCACAGGCGATTCCGAATGTTCCGGTAATCGACCGTGAGGCATGTATCAAGTTTAAGACCGGGAAGTGTGGAGTCTGCTCCAAGGTATGCCAGGCGGGAGCCATCGACTATGAGCAGAAGGACGAGATCATTACGGAAAAGTATGGTGCGATCGTAGTTGCTACAGGCTTTGACACCATTAAGCTTGATAAATATGACGAGTATGCATACAACCAGAGCAAGGACGTTATCACATCCCTTGAGTTAGAGCGTGTGATGAATGCGGCAGGACCGACTCACGGTCATCTTGAGCGTCTCTCTGACGGAAAGGCTCCGAAGGAGATCGTGTTTATTCAGTGTGTGGGAAGCCGCTGTGCAGACGACAGAGGAAAGCCCTACTGCTCCAAGATTTGCTGTATGTATACGGCAAAGCATGCAATGCTCATCCGCGACAAATATCCGGATGTGAACGTAACCGTATTTTACATTGACGTCCGTACGCCGGGCAAGAACTTCGATGAATTTTACAGAAGAGCTGTTGAACAGTACGGAGTAAATTATATCAAGGGTCAGGTTGGAAAGGTGAT
>CAQNVT010000145.1 GCA_948844705.1 uncultured Dorea sp. | reverse complement strand
TACTATGGCAAACACAACAAATTTCAGCGTCCGTATGGACAGCGACATCAAAAAACAGTGTGAAAGGCTTTACGGCGAGTTGGGTATGAACCTGACTACCGCAATCAATGTTTTTCTGCGCCAGTCCCTCCGGGTCGGTGGTTTTCCTTTTGAGGTCAAGCTGGAACAGCCCAACAAGGAAACGATTGCCGCTATGCTGGAAGCGGAACGTATCGCGCGTGATCCCGGCGTGAAGCATTACTCCGATGTGGAAGAAGCGCTCCGGGAGTTGAAACGATGAACCGGGAAAGATTGTAAAAGACGTGTTCGAATGGGGAGGTTTAAGATGGAATGTTTTGTAGGAATTGACCTTGGGACATCCAGCGTCAGGGCGGTTGCAGTTGATGAAACGGGCAGGACTCTGGCAGCGGGACAATGTGAATATGATATTTTAAAGCCCGGGCTTAACCAGGCAGAGCAGGATATGGAAAAACTGTGGGATGCGACTGTCCGGGCAGTCAGGCAGATGCTGGCGGAGGATCCGTCACTTAAAAACTGCATAAAGGGAATCGGCTATTCCGGGCAGATGCATGGTCTTGTGATGCTTGACAAGGGCGGAAGGCCGATCCGCAACGCGATTATATGGGCCGATCAGAGAACCTCGGAGGAAATCTCGAAAATTTATGACAGGGTTTCAGAAGAAGAATTTGGTTCCGTATATTTGAACCGCCTGAGTACGGGATTTGCATTGGCATCACTTTTGTGGGTGAGAGAGCATGAGCCAGGAAATTATGATAAGCTTAATAAGATTATGTGTCCTAAGGACTATATTAGATACCGGATGTGCGGGAGAATCGGAACGGATGCCTCTGATGCAAGCTCTACCGGTATGTGGAATATGAAAAAAAGGACATGGGCGTACGATATATTAGATAAGCTGCAGGTTCCTTCTTCGTTTTTACCGGAAAGCCATGAGGCATATGAGCGGGCAGGAGAGGTGACTTCGGAGTGCGCGGAGGCGACAGGATTAAAAAAAGGCACCGTGATCGTATACGGCGGCGGTGATTCTTTGATGATGGAGCTTGGAAACGGGATGATTAAGAACGGCCTTATGGCTTCAACGATCGGAACGGCGTGTCATCTGACATGTGCCCTGGAAAGTCCGGTTTATGATCCGCTTCTTCGCACAAATACATGGTGCCATGCAGGTGAGAGGCTGTGGAGTATCTCAGGGGCGCATCTTAGCGGAGGAGTTGTCCTCAAGTGGCTTAAGAATAATATTCTTGAGATGGGGAGCTTTGACGAGATGAATGATTGTGCCGCAAAAATTCCGGCAGGGAGCGAGGGACTTTTATTTCTGCCGTACTTAAATGGCGAGAGGACACCGCATAATGACCCAAATGCCAGGGCGGTGTATCTCGGGATGACGTTAAAGCATACAAAGGAGCATCTGATCAGGGCTGCGATGGAAGGAATTGTCTATAGCATGAAGGAATCTTATGCGATTCTGCAGTCTTTGGGAATCCCGGGGAACCGTATCATTGCATCGGGCGGAGGGGCTAAAAGCGCCCTGCTTCGTCAGATCCAGGCGGATATGTATGACTGCCCGGTTTACACGAACAGGGAAAAAGAGCAGGCATCTCTGGGCGCGGCAATCACCGCTTCTGTAGGCTGCGGTTATTTTAAGGATTACGAAGAAGCCTGTGAGCGGATGGTTAAACTGAAAGATGAAGTCACAGAGCCGAATCCAGAACATGTAAGGATTTATAATGAAGAATTTAAACGATTCAGGGAAATCTATAAGGCAAACAAAAAATTATTCTAAATCTGGGACGTAGTAAAATTAATTTTACTACGTCCCAGATTGAAAATACCCTGTCCCTTTTACCCTTGCGTATACCGGGAGAGAAACTGCCTTGTCCGTTCCTCGGTGGGATTTTCAAATACCTGCGCAGGGCTTCCTTGCTCGATAATGCTCCCGTCATCCATAAAGATCACGTGATCCGCCACGTCTTTTGCAAATGCCATTTCATGGGTTACGATTACCATCGTAGTATTGTTGTCTGCCAGCTCTCTGATGACACGGAGCACTTCGCCGGTAAGCTCCGGATCGAGAGCCGAGGTGGGCTCATCGAAGCACAGGATGTCAGGACTTAAGGCAAGGGCACGCGCGATCGCGACGCGCTGGCACTGTCCTCCCGAGAGCTGGTGAGGATAATTGTCCTTTCGGTTATCTAATCCCATCTGTACTAAGAGCGCTTCGGCAAGCTCTTTTATTTCTTCATGGATCTCTTTTTTCCGCGTCTTGTAATCCGGTTGTTCCTTTGCTAATAATTCCTTTGCCAGCATAACGTTTTCAAGAGCGGTATACTGCGGAAACAGGTTGAAGGACTGGAATACCAGCCCGAAATGCAGCCTTTTTTTCCGTATGGCGGATTCCAGCTTTGTCTCCGGATCTTCGGCGTCAAAGAGTATCTCGTCATTCACGCGGATAATGCCCTTATCCGGTGTTTCTAAGAAATTCAGGCACCGAAGAAGCGTTGTCTTGCCGCTTCCCGACGAGCCTATGACAGAAACGGCCTGTCCTTTTTCAAGCGAAAAACTGATATCCTTTAATACTTCGGTATGATGAAAGGATTTATATATATGTTCTACCTCAAGAATTGACATAATATCACGCCGGACCAACTGCGCATAATCTGCCATTTC